>JAICUZ010000321.1 GCA_025935595.1 Burkholderiales bacterium | reverse complement strand
TGACGCAGATGAACCTGCCCGAATGAGGGAAGTGGCACTCGGCTGCGGGAACTTCGGCGGCGTTGGGTCGGCGCCGGCGTTTTTCGGGCAAGGGATCGAGCACGACGAGGCGTTCGCGATCATGGATCGCGCCTGGGCCGCCGGCATCACCTGGTTCGACACCGGCGACGCGTACGGCGGCGGCACGAGCGAGCGCTGGATCGGCGAGTGGATCCGCGAGCGCGGCGCGCGACCGAAGCTGACCACGAAGGTCTTTCACTCGACGACGGGGACGCCGGGCGACACGGGTCTTGCACCCGAGCGGATCCGCCGCCAGATCCACGCGTCACTCGAGCGGCTCGGCGTCGACCGGGTCGACTACTACCTCGCGCACGAGCCCGACCCGGACGTCCCGCTCGAGAAGACGATCGCGTGCTTCGAGTCGCTGCGCGAGGAAGGGCTGATCGCTGCGTGGGGGCTCAGCAACTACGAGCTCAGAGAGCTGCGCGAGACCTCGCCTGCGCTCGTGCAGAACTCGTTCTCACTGCTCGAGCGCGCCGACGAGGCGGACGTCCTCCCGCATTGCCGCGAGCGCGGCATCCCGTACGTCCCGTTCGGGCCACTCGCGGGCGGCTGGCTCACCGGCAAGTACCGGCGCGGCGAGCCGTTCCCCGAAGGCTCGCGCATGACGCAGCGCCCCGGGCCGTACGAGCGGTTCGTCGACGACTTGGTGTTCGAGGCTCTGGACGCGCTTGCCGACGAGGCCGCCTCGCGCGGCGTCTCGATGGCGGGGCTCGCGCTCGCCTGGGTGATGCACCGGTGCGACGGCGCCGTCTGCGGCCCGAACCGCGCGACGCACCTCGACCCGGTGCTCGAGGCGATGCAGCTCGAATTGACCAACGAAGACGTCGTTCGGATCGGAGGGTTCTTCCCATGAGCCAAGTGAGAGTGTTGGACGAGCACGACGTGCGCCGGCTGCTGCCGATGGCCGACTGCATCGAAGCGATGGACGGCGCGCTGCGCTCGCTCGCGCGCGGCGAGGTCTACAACCCGCTGCGCCCGGTCTTCCGGCCGCCGAACGAGCCGAGCCTGATGGGGCTCATGCCCGCGCACCGTGGGGGCGACGCGCCGTGGTGGTCGCTCAAAGCGCTGACGATCGTGCCGGGCAACAGCTCGCGCGGCCTCGACTCGCATCAAGGCTTCGTCGCGCTCTTCGACGGTGACACCGGCGAGCCACGCGTGCTGATGAACGCGGGTGGCATCACGGCGATCCGCACGGCCGCCGTCTCCGGTGTCGCGACGCGCCTCCTCGCGCGCGACGACGTGCGCACGCTCGCAATCCTCGGCTCCGGTACGCAGGCGCTCTCGCATCTGGACGCGATGCGGGCCGTGCGGTCGTTCGACCGCGTCGTGCTCTGGAGCGCGAGCGGACGGTCGATCGACGGGGCCGAGAGCGTCGCCACCGCCGAGGAAGCGGTGCGGGCCGCCGACGTCATCTGCACGACCACGGCGTCGGCCGAGCCGATTGTGAAGCGTGAGTGGTTGAAGCCCGGGGTGCACATCAACGGCGTCGGCTCGAGCATCCCGACGGCGCGCGAGCTCGACTCGCAGACGATGGTCGACGCCTCGCTCTTCGTCGACCGCCGGGAGTCGACGCTGAACGAGGCGGGCGACTTCCTCATCCCGCAGCGGGAAGGGCTGATCGGTCCTGACCACATCCGCGCGGAGCTCGGCGAGCTGCTGCTCGGCACGGCCGAGGGGCGCCGCTCCGACACCGAGATCACGTTGTTCAAGTCGCTCGGGATCGGGGTGGAGGACCTCGCCGCCGGCGAGCTCGTCCTGCAGCGCGCCGAAGCCGAGGACGCCGGGACGGTTGTCTCGCTGTGATCCCGCTCGATGAGATCCGCCGGGCGCGCGAGGTGCTCGACGGGGTCGCGCTGCGCACGCCGCTCGTCCGGCTCGACGCCGACACGGACGCCGAGATCTGGCTGAAGCTCGAGCTGCTCCAGCCGGTGCGGTCGTTCAAGATCCGCGGCGCCGGCAGCGCGGTGCTGCAGGCAACCGACGAGGAGCTCGCAGGCGGCGTGCTGACAGCGAGCGCGGGGAACATGGCGCAGGGCCTCTCGTACGTCGCGCGGGGTCGCGGCCTCCAGGCGACGATCGTCGTCCCCGACCACGCGCCGCAGACGAAGATCGACGCGATCGAGCGGTACGGCGGCCGCGTGATCAAGGTTCCGTACGACGAGTGGTGGAACACGATGGTGACCGGCGGCTACCCGGGGATCGACGGTCTGTTCGTACACCCGGTCGCCGACGATCGCGTGATGGCGGGCAACGGCACGATCGGGCTCGAGCTTGTCGAGCAACTCGACGGCTTCGATGCGGTCGTCGTCCCGTACGGCGGCGGCGGGCTCGTCACCGGCATCGCGAGCGCCGTCAAGGCGTTACGGCCGGAGGTGCGGTTCTACTCGTCCGAGCCGGCAACCGGCGCGCCCGTCGCTGCGACGTTCGCCGCGGGCGGGACCCCGACCGGGGTCGACTACGAGCCCTCGTTCGTCGACGGCTCGGGAAGTCGCGAGCTGATCCCGCGGGTCTGGGAGCACGCGTCGCAGCTGCTCGACGGCGCGTTCG
>JAICUZ010000143.1 GCA_025935595.1 Burkholderiales bacterium | reverse complement strand
GGAGGCGGCCTCTCCGCCGCGAAGCTCGTCGAGAGCTACCGCGAGTCCGGCGGGACGGAGGACATCACCCTCTGGTCGCAGGACCCGCACGGGCCGTACCACCGGCCGCCGCTCACCAAGCGCCTGCTTCGCGGCGAGTCGGAGCCCGGGGATGCGCTGATCAAGCTCGAAGGAGTCGACATGCACCTCGGCGAGCGCATCGAGTCGCTCGACGCGGTCGACGCGGACACCATCGTCCTTGCCACCGGCGCGACACCCCGCAAGCTCGGCGACGCGCTCGCGTTCCGCACGCTCGACGACTCGCTCGACCTTCGGCGCCGCGCCGAGTCGGCGAAGACGGCGACGGTGATCGGCGGCGGCTTCATCGGCTGCGAGATCACCGCCTCTCTCACCATGATCGGTGTCAAGGTGACGCAGATCGTCCGCGACCCGATGCTGTTCGCGACGATCGAGTGCCCGCCGCTCTCGGAGTCGCTCCAGGAGATCTACCGCGCGAACGGCGTCGACCTTCGTCTCGAGGCGAGCGACATCCCGGACGCCGACATCGTGGTCGCCGGGATCGGTGTCGAGCCGAACGTCGAGCTGGCGCGTGACGCCGGCCTCGAGGTGCGGAGCGGCGTCGTCGTCGACGAGCGCTTCCGGAGTGCGCGCGACGGTGTGTACGCGATCGGGGACGTCGCCGAGTTCTTCGACCCGCTTTACGGGCGCCACCGCCGGATCGAGCACTGGTCGACCGCGGCCTACCACGGGACGACGCTCGGCAAGATCCTCGCCGGCGACGCGGAGGCACGCTACGACACGGTCTCGTCGTTCTTCTCCGAGGAGTTCGGTCGCAGCTTCCGGTCGTTCGGCGACAGCTCGGGCCACGACGGCACCTCGCTCGAAGGCGACTTCTCGGGCGACCACGCCCTCTATCGGTTCCTGAAGGAGGGGGCCACGATCGCCGCCGTCGCGATCGGGCTCGACGACGAGGAGCAGGACGCGCTGAAAGACGAGATCAGAGCCGGCGCGGCGACTCGGGTATAGGCGTTACCCTCGCAGGGAAGTCGATTCCTGGAGGAGCGTTGGCGAACTCGGAGATCGAACAGCTCTCCATCGACACGATCAGGACGCTGTCGATGGACATGGTGCAGCAGGCGAACGCCGGCCACCCCGGCACGGCGATGGCGCTCGCGCCGCTCGCGTACCTGCTCTACGGCGAAGTGATGCACCACAACCCGGCGAACTCGCATTGGTCGAACCGGGACCGGTTCGTCCTCTCCGCCGGGCATGCGTGCGTGCTCCAGTACTCGGCGCTCCACCTGGCCGGTTACAACCTCTCGCTCGAAGAGCTCAAGCGCTTCCGGCAGTGGCAGTCGAAGACGCCGGGGCATCCGGAGTTCCGGCACACCGAGGGAGTGGAGGTGACGACCGGCCCGCTCGGCCAGGGATTCGCGAACGGCGTCGGGATGGCGGTCGCGGAACGGTTCCTCGCGGCGACGTTCAACCGCCCCGCCCACGCGCCGATCGTCGACCACCGCGTCTACGCGATCTGCTCCGACGGCGACCTGATGGAGGGCCTCTCCTACGAGTCCGCGTCGTTCGCCGGGACGAACGGTCTCGGGAAGCTCATCTACTTCTACGACGACAACCACATCACGATCGACGGGACGACCTCGATCTCGTTCACCGAGGACCGCGGCGCGCGCTTCGAGGCGCTCGGCTGGCACGTGCAGCACGTGGAAGACGTGAACGAGCTCGACGTGCTGCGCGAGGCGATCGCGAACGCGCAGGCCGAGACTTCGCGGCCGTCCATCGTCGTGTGCCGCACGCACATCGCCTACGGCGCACCCAACGCGGTCGACACGGCGAAGGCGCACGGCTCGCCGCTCGGCGCCGACGAGGTCGCCGCGGCGAAGAACGCGCTCGGCTGGGACCCCGGCAAGCACTTTTACATCCCGGACGAAGTGGCTGCGCACATGAACCAGGTCGAGCGCGGCAGCGCTGCCGAGACGGAGTGGGAAGCGCGCTTCGCTCGCTGGTCAGAAGCGTTTCCGCAGGACCGCGAGCGCTGGGACGCGGCGTGGGCAGGCCGCATCGCCGCATGGACGCTGCCCGAGTTCGAGCCGGGCGAAGAGGTCGCGACGCGCGACGCCGGCAAGGCGGCGATGCAGGCGTTCAAGGATGCGGTGCCGACGATGATCGGCGGCGCCGCCGACCTCGTCGAGTCGACGAAGACGGAGTTCGTCGGCGCCGGGCTCTTCTCCGACAGCTGGGTCGGCCGTAACATCGCGTTCGGCATCCGCGAGCACGCGATGGGATCGATCGTCAACGGCATCGCCGTGCACGGCGGCTGCGTGAAGCCCTACGGCTCGACGTTCCTGATCTTCAGTGACTACATGCGACCGGCAGTGCGGCTGTCGGCCCTCATGGGGCTGCCCGTCGTCTGGGCCTGGACGCACGACTCGGTCGGGCTCGGCGAGGACGGCCCGACACACCAGCCCGTCGAGACGTACGCCGCGCTGCGCGCCATCCCGAACCTCTGGTTCGTGCGCCCGGCCGACGCGAACGAGACGGCGTGGGCGTGGAAGGTCACGCTCGAGCGGGCCGACGGGCCGGTCGCCCTCTCACTGTCGCGGCAGAAGGTATCGACGCTCGATCGCTCCGACCTCGCGCCTGCTTCCGGTCTCGAGCGCGGCGCGTACACGCTGTGGGAATCGAGCTCCTCGCCCGATCTGATCCTGATCGCGACGGGTGCAGAGGTCGGGCTCACGCTCGAGGCAGGGCGCAAGCTGGCGGAGGACGGGACTGCAGTGCGCGTCGTCTCGATGCCCTGCTGGGAGCTCTTCGAGGCGCAGTCGGCCGAGTACCGTGACGAGGTGTTGCCCCCCGAGGTGAAGGCGCGGCTCTCGGTCGAGCCGGGCGTCTCGCTCGGCTGGTCGAAGTGGGTCGGCGACCGCGGCGGCTCGATCTCGATCGAGCATTTCGGCGCGTCGGCTCCGGGCAACACGGTCCTCGAGCAGTTCGGCTACAACCTGGACAACGTGGTTGCGCGGGCGTCGGCGCTGCTGGAGCGCGTCGCGTGAAGGTTGCGGTGGCGTTCGACCACCGCGGCGTCCATTTGCGTGACGCGGTGCTCGAAGTCCTGTCGGAGCACGAGGTGATCGACTTCGGCACCGACACGGATGCGGTTCGCATCGACTATCCCGACAAGGCGCGCGAGGTGGGCGAGGCGATTCAACGCGGTGTCGCGGAGCGCGCGGTGCTCGTGTGCGGCTCCGGTGTCGGCGCTGCCGTTGCCGCCTGCAAGATGACGGGCATTCGCGCGGCGATCTGCCACGACACATACTCGGCGCATCAAGGTGTCGAGCACGACGACATGAACGTGCTCTGCCTCGGCTCCGAAGTCGTGGGGCCGTCGCTCGCTCGCGAGCTCGTGGTCACGTTTCTGAATGCGACCTTCAACGGAGGCGAGCGGTATGTCGAGCGCCTGCAGAAGGTCGCCGAGATGGAAAGGACGATGAAGAATGGCGAAATCACGGCTGCATGAGCTTGCAGCGCGCGGGCAGTCGATCTGGTACGACACGCTCTCGCGCGATCTCATCCACACGGGCGGGCTGAAGCGGATGATGGACGAGGACGCCGTCACCGGCGTCACCTCGAACCCGACGATCTTCCAGAAGGCGCTCTCTTCGGGCACCGCCTACGACGAGGACCTGAAGAAGCTGATCGCGGAGACGGATGACCCGGAGCAGATCTTCTTCTCGCTCGCGCTCCAGGACATCCGCGACGCGTGCGACGTGCTGAAGCCCGCATTCGATGCGTCGAACGGCGTCGACGGTTTCGTCTCGATGGAGGTCCTTCCGGGCCTCGCGTACGACACCGAGGGGACGTTCGCGCAGGTGCAGTGGATCTCGAAGGAGGTCGACAAGCCGAACCTGTACGTGAAGATCCCGGCGACGATGGCGGGCCTGCCGGCGATCGAGGACTCGATCGCGCACGGCACGCCCATCAACATCACGCTCATCTTCTCGCTCGAGCGGTACAAGGCCGTCGTCGAGGCGTACCTTCGCGGCCTCGAGCGTCTGATCGCGGGCGGCGGCGATCCGTCGAAGGTGGCGTCGGTCGCGTCATTCTTCGTCTCGCGCGTCGACACCGAGGCAGACAAGCGCCTTGACGGTCATCCCGGGCTCCAGGGCAAGCTCGCGGTCGCCAACGCGAAGCTCGCGTACCAGCACTACCTCGAAACGTTCAAGGGGCCCCGTTGGGACTACCTCGAAGGCAAGGGCGCGACGAAGCAGCGTTGCCTCTGGGCGTCGACGTCGACGAAGAACCCGGCGTACAGCGACGTGCTCTACGTCGAGGACCTGATCGGGCCGGAGACGGTGAACACGATGCCGCTCGAGACGATCGAGGCGTTCCAGGATCACGGGACCATTCCCGGCGACACCGTGCTCGAAGGGATCGACGAGGCGCGCGACCTGTTCGTGCAGATCGAGAAGGCAGGCGTCTCCTACGACGACGTCGTCGAGACGATCGAGGCGGAAGGCGTGCAGAAGTTCGCCGACTCCTTCGCACAGATCAGCGAGGAGGTGCGGGCGAAGCGCGGTGCGCTCGCCGCTGCATGAGCGCCGAGGTCGTCGAGCGGATCTGGGCGCGTGACGCGGCGCTCTGGACCGGAGCTGATGAAGGGAAGTGGCTCGGCTGGCTCGACGAGCCGTGGCGCATGCGCGAGGACGTCGACTTGCTGCTGTCGTTTGCCGACTCGCTCTTCGGTGACGTCGACGACGTCGTACTGCTCGGTATGGGCGGGTCGTCGTTGGCTCCCGAGGTGATTCGCCTCACGTTTGGTCGTGACCGGTTCCACGTGCTCGACACGACGCACCCGCAGGCGATCCGCGACCTCGAAGCGAAGATCGACGTGGCGCGCACGCTGTTCGTCTCTGCGTCGAAGTCCGGGACGACGCTCGAGACGCGCTCGCACACCGACTACTTCCACGCGAAGGGTGGAGTGTGGGCTGCGATCACTGACCCGGGCTCAGAGCTCGAGGAGCTCGCGCGGAAGCGAAGCTTCCGTGCGTGTTTCGCGGGTGAGCCGACGATCGGCGGCCGCTACTCGGCGCTGTCCGCGTTCGGGATGGTGCCGGCGGCGCTGATGGGCGTCGACGTCGCGCGGTTCCTCGATCGCGCGCAGGAGATGGCGGACGGCTGCCGTCACGCCGAGGGGAACCCCGGCCTCGAGCTCGGGCTCTCACTCGGCGAGAACTGGCGTGACAGCCGCGACAAGGTGTGTATCGACGCGGGAGCGTCCAGTTTCGGTCTCTGGGCCGAGCAGCTACTCGCCGAGTCGACGGGAAAGCTCGGCAAGGGGCTCGTGCCGGCGCCCGGCGAGCCTGCGGACGGGCCCGACCGGCAGGCGCAGGACGTGCGCCTCGCGAACGAGTACGAGCTCGGGCAGGAGTTCTTCCGGTGGGAGTTCGCGACCGCGGTCGCAGGCTCGATCCTCGGCATCAACCCGTTCGACCAGCCCGACGTGCAGTCGGCGAAGGACAAGACCAAGCAGATCCTCGCCTCCGGCGACGATCCCCTGGTCGAGCCGTCCGGTTCCGCTGACGAGTTGTTCGCGCAGGCACAGCCGGGTGACTACGTCGCCATCCTGGCGTTCGTGAATCCCACGGCGGCGAACGAGGAGAAGGTGCTCGCGTTGGCATCGCGTGCGCGGAAAGCGACCGGTTGTGTCGTCACGCACGGGTTCGGGCCGCGCTACCTGCACTCGACGGGCCAGCTGCACAAGGGCGGCCCACCGACGGGGCTCTTCCTGCAGGTGGTCGACGACACCGGTGAGGAGATCGCGATTCCGAACCAGCCGTTCGGGTTCGGCAAGCTCATCCGCGCTCAGGCGGCTGGGGATTTCGCGTCGTTGCAGGAGCGCGGCCGGCGGGTCGCGCGCGTCCGTCTCGAGGAGGTCTAGATGCAGCTCGGCATGATCGGCCTCGGCCGCATGGGCGGCAACATGACGAAGCGCCTGTCCGAGCGCGGCCACGACGTGAAGACGTATGACCCGGGTGTCGAGTCGACCGCGAAGACGCTCGAGGAGTTACGCGACCAGCTCGATGCGCCGCGCTCCTTCTGGATGATGGTGCCCGCCGGGAAGATCACCGAGGACACGTTTCAGACGCTGCTCGGGCTCGCCTCGCCGGGAGACGTGGTCGTCGACGGCGGTAACTCGAACTTCCACGACTCGCAGCGGCGTTACGCCGACGCGAAGTCGAAAGGGATCCACTTCGTCGACGCCGGTGTGTCGGGCGGCGTCTGGGGGCTCGCGAACGGCTACTGCCTGATGGTCGGCGGCGACGACGGCGCGGTCGCGCAGGTCGAGCCCGTGTTCCGTGATCTTGCTCCCGAGGACGGCTACGCGCACGTCGGCGCGGCCGGCGCGGGGCACTTCGTGAAGATGGTCCACAACGGGATCGAGTACGGCCTCATGCAGGCGTATGCCGAAGGCTTCGAAGTGATGGAGAAGTCCGAGTTCGACCTCGACCTCCATGCGATCGCCGGGATCTGGCGGTACGGGTCCGTGGTGCGGTCGTGGCTGCTCGAGCTGCTCGTCAACGCGTTCGACGCGGAGGGATCGCATCTCGAGAAGATCCGCGGCTACGTCGAGGACTCCGGTGAGGGCCGCTGGACGATCCACGAGGCGATGGCGGAGGACGTCCCGGTGCCGGTGATCACGGCCGCGCTGTTCGCGCGGTTCGCCTCGCGGCAGGACGAGTCGTTCGCCGCGAAGGTGAACGCGGCGCTGCGCAACCAGTTCGGCGGTCACGCGGTCAAGCTCGAGGAGACATGAGCGTCGCCGAGCAGAACCCGCTGCTCGAGGGGCTGCGGCTGCGACGGCGGCCGGACCCGTGCATCCTCGTCATCTTCGGCGCGTCGGGCGACCTGACGTCGAAGAAGCTGCTGCCG
>JAICUZ010000132.1 GCA_025935595.1 Burkholderiales bacterium | reverse complement strand
GCAGAAGCGGGTCGACCGGTTGGTGTCGTCACACGCAGCGACCTCCTGGACTACCTCGCTCACCTGCGCTGAGGCGCTTGCAACAGGCGTCACGATCTTGTTGACTCCCCTTCTGCGGCAATCGAAAAGGGGAGGCAACATGAAGCGCAGATTCGCGCTGGTTCTCGCAGCTTTGGCCTGCGTCACACTGGCGTCGGCGGTGGGTGCGACGGCCGGCCCCCCGGACCACTTCACGGACTCGGTCACCTACGCCTGGGACGACACAGGTGCCTCGGCGACACCGTGTGGCGCGTTCGACGACCGCTACATGGGTCATTTCGACGTGTCCGGGATCACGAAGTTCGACAAGTCGGGCAACCCAGTGCAGGACGTCGTGCACATCACAGGCTGGGAGACGAACTGGCGCTCCGATAACCCCGCGATCAGCTACACAATCAAGCGGCAGTTCACAGTGCAGTACGACTACGCCACGAACACGGAGAAGGACACGGGGATCATCTACACGGTCAGCGCCCCGGGGGTCGGGCTCCTGTTCCACGACGTCGGCAACATCGGGGAGGACGACTCGACGTTCGAGTTCACCTACATCCACGGGCCGCACGACGTCGCGACGAACGGCGAGGTCACGTTCTGTAACGCGTTGCTCGCGATCTCCTAGCGGGGCGCGAACCCGTGCCAGGCACCTAAACGGTGCCTGGCACCTTTCCTACGACAAGCTGCGTTAGGTGCCAGGCACCGTGCCGACTTCGTAGCGACGGCGTATCAGAGGTGCATTTCCTCCTGCTCATCGGCGACGCGTACCGAGACACGTCCGGTGCCAGGCACCGTCACAGAAATGTGACGTCGTCGTTTCTAGGTCAGAGGAACACGTCTGCGTGCGCCTCGAGCTGAATGTCCGCCGCAGCTCCGCCAACGGCGTGGTGACAGCGCGACGCATACGCGAGGAGGTAGACGCAGGCCGCTCCAGCCGTTCGGCGCGCACGCTCGTCGAACTCCGCACCGCGCGCCCGTTCGTACTCCGCGAGGAACGCGCCCGACTCATTCGGCGTCGGCCAGCGCGCGACAGGAAGATCCAGCTCTTCTGTGTAGGTGAATGAGGCAGCTGCCTGGCCGGCGACGACGGGCTCGAGCTCCGTCGTAATGCTGTCCCAGTCGTAGACCGCGGTCGGCTGGAGCTCCTCGTCGAAGCGGACGTGCTTCGCCGCCCAGTCGAGATGCCCGACCACCTCGCGCCCAACGCGTTCGACGGCCGCGGCCTGCGCACCGATCGCGTCGATCCACTCGGCACCGGCGGCGGTCGCCTCGAAGTCGAAGAGCGCGTTGTGAGGCTTCGGCCACAGGTCGCCTTCCGGGTGAAGAGAGGCTCGGCGAGGCCGCACACCCCGGCTCGCGAGCTCGACGAGTCGGGCGAGCGTCGAAGCCATTGCGCGCCGAACATCGCCTTCATGCGCATCGCGGAACTCGCCGCGGTCAACCCACTCTTCGACGCTGACACGGTCGGTCGACCGGACCGGTCGCGGCGCCGGAAAGCCGGCCTCGACCAGAGCCGCCTGCACCTGCTGAACCTCCCGGAAAAACTCTGGATCGAGATAGAGCGTGTGCACCTTCAGCGCGACCCGCGAGCCTCCCTGGAGACTGAGGCCGAACGTCGCACCGACACTGCAACCGAACGAGAAGATCTCTTCCGTTGTCGGCTCGAGCTCCCGAACCAGCCGCCGGATCTCCTCCGGGTCAAGGGTGCCGAGAACATCGAGGACGACAGGCGACTCCGGATACGTTGATAGGAACGTGTCGACCGCGTCCACGACCGCCACCCTCGCACAGATCCGCCGCACGATCGTCGGCGCGCAGGGCTATGCCGGCCGCTACCGGCGGGCGACCGAGACCGACGTCGAAGAGACGATTCGCCGGCTCTCCGCGGTGCAGCTCGACTCGATCTCGACCGTCGACCGCGCACACCGGCTCACACTTGCCTCGCGCATCGGGGCGTTCGACCCGAAGGACGTGCCGGCGCTCCTGCAGAGCGGCCGCGTCTTCGAGTACTGGGCGCACGAAGCCTCCCTCCTCCCCATCGAGCTGTGGCCGCACTTCCGCACGGCCATGGAGGGCACCGGCCACTGGGGCTGGCACGACCGGGCCTTCCGCGAGCACCCCGAGCTCTTCGAGCCCGTGCTCGAGCGGATCCGCGCCGAGGGGCCGCTCGGCTCGCGCGACTTCGAGGGCGGCGCCGGCGGCGGGATGTGGAACTGGAAGCCGGCGAAGATGGTGCTCGAAGCCCTCTGGGACCGCGGGCAGCTCGTGATCGCGGGACGGCGCAGCTTCCAGCGGCTGTACGACCTCGCGGACCGCGTCATCCCCAAGCACATCCTCGACGCACCGACGCCGTCCGAGGGCGAAACGCTGCGGACGTTCGCGCTGCTCGCCGTACACGCACGCGGCGCGCTGACCGAAGCCGCCATCCGCGAGCACTGGCGGTTGAAGGGCGGCAAGGCGCGGCTCCACCATCACCTGCGCGCGCTCGTCGACGAAGGGCAGCTGCGCGAGGTTCACGTCGACGACGGCGGCTCGCCGTTCTACGTCGACGCAGGGCAGGAGCTCGACGGCGGCACCGCGCCGCCGGTGCTCGTCTCGCCGTTCGACAACATCGTGTGGGACCGGACACTGCTCGAGCGCGTCTTCGGCTTCCGGCACGTGATCGAGGTCTACAAGCGCGAGCACGAACGCGCGTACGGCTATTACGTGCTGCCGCTGCTCGTCGGCGACCGCTTCGTGGGACGCGCCGACCTGAAGTCCGACCGCGCGGAAGGCGTGCTCCACGTGAAGCGGTTCACACCCGAGCCGCGCGCACGTGGCAATCTCCAGGACAAGTTGGAACGCGCAGCCCACCGCCTCGCGCGCACCATCGGCCTGGAGCGCGCCACGCTTGCGTGAGGTCGACGTCGCAGCCGCACGGCGCATCGCCGTGCACGCACAGCTGCTCGACGGAACCGCGACCGACGTCCTCTCGACGGTTCGCCACCTCGGCTTCCTGCAGCTCGACCCGATCTCGACCGTCGCGCCGCCGCAGCACCTCGTCCTCTGGAGCCGGCTCGGCGACCGCTACGACCCGGCCGAGCTCGACCGGCTCCTCTGGGAGACGCGACAGCTCGTCGAGTGGGACGCGTTCCTCTACCCGATCGAGGACATGCCGATCCTGAAGGCGCGCATGCGTCGGCGGGAAGGACCCTGGGAGCGCCGGCTCGACGCCTTCCTCAAGGAGAACGCCGCGTACCGCCGGTATGTGCTGCGCGAGCTCGAGCAACGCGGTCCGCTCCTCTCGCGCGAGATCGAGGATCACGCACCCACGAAGCGCGAAGCGCACCGCTGGTGGGGCGCACGGAAGATGGGACTGATGCTGGGCGTGCTGAATGCCCGCGGCCAGGTTGCGGTCGTCGGCCGCCGCGGCAAGCAGCGCGTCTGGGACCTCGCCGAGCGCTGGTACCCCGAGACGGAGACGATCCCGTGGGCAGAAGCGGAGCGCCTGCGGGAGGAGAAGCGCTTCCGCTCGCAGGGCGTGCGGCTCGAGAAAGGCAAGTGGATCGCGCATCCCGACGTCGACGACAGCCCGGTGTCCGCCGCGCGCACGACGTTCCTCTCGCCCTTCGACCGGCTCGTCCACGACCGCGCCCGCGCGCACAAGTTGTGGGACTTCTTCTACCGCCTCGAGATGTACGTCCCGAAGGCGAAGCGCGAGTACGGCTACTACGTCCTGCCGATCTTGAAGGGCGACCGCGTCGTGGGGCGCATCGAGCCGGTCCACGACCGCAAGGCGGGCACGCTCGACGTGCTCGGCACCTGGTGGGAGGACAAGCCGGTCTCAGTCGACCGGCCGTTGAAGAGCCTCGCGCGCTGGCTGGGCGCGAGTCTCTAACCTCCCGATCATGGACTTCGAGTCAGCATCTTTCGAGACCCGGGCCATCCATGCCGGCCAGGAGCCCGACCCGGCGACGGGCGCGATCATCACGCCGATCTACCAGACCTCCACGTTCGTGCAGGAGGCGGTCGGCGTGCACAAGGGCTACGACTACGCGCGCGTCGGCAACCCGACACGCACCGCGCTGCAGGTCGCGCTCGCGAGCCTCGAGAACGCGGCGCACGGCGTTGCCTTCAGCTCCGGCCTCGGCGCGACGACGACGCTCATGCACCTCGTCGACCCCGGCCGGCGCGTCGTGCTGATCGCCGACGTCTACGGCGGCGTCTACCGGATGACGTCGCAGGTGTACGAGCCGAAGGGATACCGCTTCACATACGTGCCTGCGACCGAGTTCGACGACAACCTCGCGTCGCACCTCGGCGAGGACGTCAGGCTCGTCTGGGTCGAGACGCCGTCGAACCCGCTCCTCAACGTGGTCGACATCCGCAAGGCCGCAGCGGCCGCGCACGCGGTCGGTGCGCTGCTCGTCGTCGACAACACGTTCGCGACGCCGTATCTGCAGCAACCGCTCGAGCTCGACGCCGACCTCGTAGTCCATTCGACGACGAAGTACCTCGGCGGCCACAGCGACGTGGTCGGCGGCTTCGTCGCCTGTAACGACGACGCCCTCGCCGAGCGCCTCTACTTCCTGCAGAAGTCGCTCGGCGCCGTGCCCGGCCCGTTCGACGCGTGGCTCGTGCTCCGCGGGCTGAAGACGCTCGCGGTGCGCATGCGCGCACACTCCGAGAACGCCAAGCGCATCGCGGAGTTCCTCGAGGGACACGATGCGGTGGAGCGCGTTTTGTGGCCGGGCCTCGAGTCGCACCCCGGGCATGCGGTTGCACGCGCGCAGATGCGGGACTTCGGCGGGATGGTGTCGTTCACCGTCGAGACGGAGCAGGAAGCCGTGGAGCTCGTCGCACGGACGAAGATCTTCCAGCTCGCCGAGTCGCTCGGCGGCGTCGAGAGCCTGATCGAGCATCCCGCGCGCATGACGCACGCGTCGACCGCGGGCGCGCCGTTCGCGCCGCCGGGGAACCTCGTTCGCCTGTCGGTGGGGATCGAGTCGGCGGACGATCTCGTTGCCGATCTCGAGGCTGCCTTGGTCAGGCGAGCCGCGATCGCGTAGCCGGCACCGCCGGCGCGTCCTTCCACGGCAGCAACCCGAAGCGCGCGAGCGCGCGCGGCAGCCGCCGGTCCGACCGCATCTCGGCGGTGTGGCTCCAGTCGCCGTGGAAGTCCCACAGCCGCTCGTGCACGTCGTCGCGGTCGATCGCGATCGCGAGCTCGTTCGTCTCGAGCCTCTGGTCGCGGATGATGCGGTCGGCCGAGCTCCAGTACAGCTGCAGCGGGACCCCGGACCTCGCGATCGCCTCCTCGTAGTGATCGGGGCTGCGCACGGCGTACGCGTGCGGCACCTGCGCAGGCGTGCCGCCGATCTCGCGGCGGGCAAGCACCTGGAGCGACCTGCCGTTCCGGAGCGCAGCGAAGTCGCGGTACCGCCTTGCCATGTCGGTCGCCGGATCGAAGGCAGCCGCGCCGGCGAGCAGGTGTGGGTACCGCGCGACGAGCAGCAGCGTCTCCTGGCCGCCCATCGAGCCGCCGAATGCGTAGATCCGACGTCGGTCGACGTTCACGCCCCAGGCACGCGCGACCTGAGGCATGCGCGCGAGATCCGCAATCTGGCCGGGCGCGCCCCACGAGTACCAGTGCAGCAGGCGTCCCTCTCCGGCGGGGTCGATCAGGGCAAAGCCGCCCTCGCCGGGCAGATCGCCCCAGAAGAGCGCGTTGTCGGTCTGGTCGACTCCACGGCCGTGGGGCGAAATGACGAGCGGCACGCGCTGACCGTGGTAGCCGGCGGGGAGAAACAGCCACGCAGGCCTGACCGCACCGTCGTGCGCGCGGTAGTGGATGAGGCGGATCTCCGTGTTCGGCGTCGCCGTCACCGGGTGCTCCGCCGCACGCGCCGCACCGGCGAGGAGAAGCGCGGCAGCCGCGACGAGGAGCACTCTCATCCCGCGCTAACGGTAGGTCCACCACTGCGAAGATGGGGTTATGAGTTGTTTGGAACTCATCGACCTGCACTTCGCCTCCGCGCCGCAGGCGATCGGCGTCTACCTCGTCGACACGGACGACGGGCCGGCGCTGTTCGACTGCGGGCCGTCCTCGACACTCGAGACGCTCGAAGCCGGGCTCGCGGCGCATGGCCTCGCCCTCACCGACGTCAAGCACCTGCTGCTCTCGCACATCCACCTCGACCACGCCGGAGCGGCCGGGTCGCTCGTCCGCCGCTCGCCCGGGCTGACGGTCTGGGTGAGCCCGATCGGGCGAGCGCACCTGATCAACCCGTCGCGGCTCGAACGGTCGGCGCGGCGGCTGTACGGCGACATGTTCGACCCGCTGTGGGGGGAGCTCGCACCGGTGCCGGAGGAGAATGTGCGCATCGCCGACGGCGACGTTCTCGGCTGGGACGCCTTCCCCACGCCCGGGCACGCGTCGCATCACGTCTCGTACCTGCGAGACGGGACGCTGCTCGCCGGGGATGCGGCCGGCGTCCGAATACCGGATACGGCGTACGTGCTCCCGGTGTGTCCGCCGCCGGACATCACGGTCGAGGGGTGGCACGAGACGATCGAGGAGATCCGCCGTCGCAGGCCCGAGCGGTTGGCGCTCATCCACTTCGGCGTGCACGAAGACGTCGGCGCGCATCTCGACCGGCTCGAGTCGGAGCTCGACCGCTGGGCCGGGCGTGTCGGCGGCGGCATGAGCCAGGACGACTTCGTCGCGACCGCACGGGCCGACCTCGGCGAGCACGCAGACGTGTACGACCGCGTCGCGCCGCTCTGGCAGTCGTACCTCGGCATGCAGCGGTACTGGGACTCGAAGCGGTCTTGAGTCGGCTCGGCCCGCTCCGCGAGCGGGAGTACGCGCTTCTCTTCACGGGCCGCGCCGTTTCGCAGCTCGGCAGCGCGATGGCGCCCGTCGCACTCGCGTTCGCGATCCTCGACCTCACAGGCTCCACCACCGACCTCGGCATCGTGCTCGCGATCCGGCAGGCCGCCGTCGTCGTCCTCGTGCTCTACGGCGGGGTATGGGCCGACCGCCTGCCGCGTCACCTCGTGATGGTGTGGTCGAACCTCGTCAGCGGGCTCAGCCAGGGCGTTGTCGCGGTGCTCCTACTCTCACATCACGCAGGCATCCCGGCGCTGGCCGCCTTCGCGGCGGTGAACGGAGCGTCGTCGGCGTTCTTCTTCCCCGCGAGCTACGGGATCGTCCCGCAGACCGT
>JAICUZ010000150.1 GCA_025935595.1 Burkholderiales bacterium | reverse complement strand
ACGCCGATCGGGGCGATGGTTGCGGCGTTGTTCAGCAGGCAGACCGAGCTCGGTCGCTGATCCGCGATGTCTTGAAAGGCTGACGCCAGAAGCGCGTCCACCGACCTCGCTTCCGCAAGGTCGATCTGCGCGAACCGGTAACGATCGCGGACGAACGCCTCGTTCCTCGTCCGCCCGACGCCGAGGACGGCAAAACCTTGGTCGAGCAACTCTCCCGCGAGCGCCGCCCCGAGGCCGCGAGACACCCCGGTCACGATCGCTGCATGCTCACCTCTGCTCGTCTGCATGACGGTCGCAGGGAGACCTATCGCCGCACGGCAACGATGGCGGCTGTGCTCGGCGTAGTCAGGACTTCCGTCGCGATCAGGCGTGGCTCGCGGAACAGCCACTCGCGGATCTCGTCGCCGTCGATCGGGCGCCTGGGCGACATGTCGTCCTTGACGAGGAAACCGCCCGGCGCGAGAAGAGAGATGGAACGCTCGAACCCGCCTTCGGTGTCGCGCAGGCCGCCGTCGGCGAAGAGAAGGTCGAACGGCGCGCGCTGCGGGAGCACGTCGAGCCAGTGACCGTGAACGACCTCCGCGCGAAGTACCTGACAGCTCCGACACTGCCACCTCGCCGTGCCGGTCTCGGCGAACCGCCCGGCTGGTTTCGACGCGACGAGCGTCGCGAGCAGCGCGTGGACCTCGGGGATCGAGGATCCGCCGTCTGTCATGCCCCGACCTTATCCGTCCACTCTCTGCCCGGATCAGGCTATGTCACGAACGGCGCAGGAGCCACGCGACGAACGACCGCCGCGCGTTACGCCGCGTCTTTGCGTCCCGCCGCACGTCGGCCTGCGCCCATGCACGCTCGCGCATGCGGCGCGTCGCATACCGCGGCTTCCAGATGACCGGGCGCTGGCGCATGCGCGGATGCTAGAAGATCGACCGATGAGCCTTCGCGTCTGCATCGCCGGGATCACGGGCTGGACCGGCAGCGCCATCGCTCCTGCGGTGGAGGAAGCCGACGACCTGGAGCTCGTCGGCGGCGTTTCGCGCTCCGATCCGACTCACCATTCGTCGGTCGCCGAAGCCCTTGCGGCCGCGCCGGCGGACGTCCTCGTCGACTTCACGCACGCCTCGGCGGTCAAGGACAACGTGCTGGCGGCCCTTGAGCACGGCGCGAACGTCGTGATCGGCTCGAGCGGTCTCTCCGCCGACGACTTCGACGCGATCGAGGCACGCGCACGCGAGACGAGCCTCGGGGTCGTTGCAGCCGGAAACTTCTCGCTCAGCGCCGCGCTCCTTCTGCGGTCGGCCGTCGAGGCCGCGAAGCACTTCGACACGTGGGAGATCATCGACTACGCGAGCGCGAAGAAGACCGACGCGCCGAGCGGGACCGCACGCGAGCTTGCCGAGCGGCTCGCAGAGGTGCGCGAGCCGATGATCGGCGTGCCGGTCGACGAGGTCATCGGCCCCGACGGAGCGCGCGGGGCAACCGTCGCCGGAGTGCAGGTGCACTCGGTGCGGCTGCCGAGCTTCGTCGTCTCCACGGAGGTCGTGTTCGCCGCGAGCGGCGAACGACTGTCGCTCCGGCATGACGCCGATCAGACTCCCGCCCCCTATGTCGCGGGGACGCTGCTCGCGATCCGCGCCGTGCCGGGCCGGGTCGGCCTCACCCGCGGCCTCGACCGGCTCCTCGAATCGTGATCGAGCTCGGGCACGTCACCGACCGCAAGCCGCCGTTCCACTACTCGGCGCTCGCACGCGTCGCGTTCTCCGACACCGACGCGCAGGGCGTCGTCTACTACGGCCGCTACATGCCGTATTTCGACCTCGCCCGCGTCGAGTACCACCGCCATCTCGGACGAGCGCATTTCGGTGACGTCGACTTCGCGATGCGCGCGGTCACCGTCGAGTACCTCGCACCCGCACGCTTCGACGATTTGCTCGAGATCTTCGTCCGTGTCGAGCGAATCGGGACGACCAGCATCACCTATGACCACGCCGCCTACCGGCTGGGCGACGAGGGAGACGAGCTCATGGCGACTGCCAAGGCGACACTCGTGTGCATCGCGCTCGACGAACGCCGCGCAACGCCCGTGCCGGACGCCTTCCGCGAGCAGGTCACGGCATTCGAGGGTTGATCAGCACCTCGGTCAGATACGGGAACGGGAACGGCTCGGGGCGGCCGGCGGCGAGCGCGCGCACCTGATCGAGCAGCGGCCGGCGCTTGTCGTCGGCCATCGCCGCGACGAACGACGTCGAGGCGACGCGATCGACGAGGTCGTCGCCCGTGAACTGCTGCTCGTAGCGGAACTCTGCCGTCTCGGGCTCACCGAAGAGCGGTGAAGCCGCGAGCGGCGCGCGCCATTTGCCCTCGCGCTGCGCTGTCAGCCGGCCGCGCAGCGGCGCGAGCAGGTCCTCCACCCCGCGCTGCACCGGATCGTCGAGATCGCGCATGTTCCACACGAGCGCCAGGCGGCCGCCCGGCCGCAGCACGCGGTGGATCTCCGGCAGTGCCCGGTCGAGATCGAACCAGTGGAACGCCTGCGCCACCGTGACAAGTGCAGCAGCGCCGTCGTCGAGCGGGATCGCCTCGGCAGTCCCGTCCATCACCTCGCCGACGCCGATGAGCGCACGCATCTCCGGCACGGGCTCGATCGCAACGACCCGCGCGCCGGCCGGCGCGAGCAGCCGCGTCAGCTTCCCCGTGCCGGCACCGAGGTCGACGATCGTGTCGCCTTCCCCCACGCCTGTCCGCATGAGCAGCCAGTCGATCGCCTCGGGTGGATACGACGGGCGCGCGCGCTCGTAGACCTCCGCCGCGCTCCCGAAGCCCGCGGCGGCGACCGGATCGATGAAGTTCACGACGGCGTGACGCGGTAGGCGTCGAACACGCCTTCGAGATTCCGTAGCGCAGTCAGCAGCGAACGCAGCGCCTTCACGTCGCCGACCTCCGCCGTGTACCAGTTCTTCGCCAGCTGGTCCTCGACGACGCCGCCGTAGCTGACGATGTTCGCGCCGTGCTCGGCGAACGTCCGCGCCACGTCCTCGAGCAGGCGCGGGCGATCCCACGAGTCGACCGCGAGTTGCACGCGGAAGCTTTTCGCTGCCACCGCGCCGTCCCACTCGACGGAGGTGAACCGCTCCGGGCTCCGCCGCAGCGCCTTCACGTTCGGGCAGTCGTTTCGGTGGATGGTGATTCCTTTGCCGAGCGAGATGTACCCGACGATCGGGTCGCCCGGGACCGGCGTGCAGCACTTCGCCATGCGGATCAGCACGTCACCGCCGATACCGGCGACGACGACGCCCATGTCCGCACCCGAGACCGTCTGCGCCTTCGGCGCCTTCGTGATCACCGGCGCTTCGTCTGCGACCTGCTCGGTCTTCAGGCGTTGGACGACCTTGTTCACGATCGCGCCGGGCTGGAGCTTGCCGGACCCGAGCGCAAAGTAGAAGTCGTCGGCCTTCTTGAAGCCGGTCTCCCGGATCACCTGCGCGAGCGTCGCCGAGCCGCGAAGCTTCGCGAACGGCAAGTTCTGCGCCTTTAGCGCCTGCTCGAGCGACTCGCGGCCCTTCTGCTCGGCACCCTCTCGCGTCTCGCGCGAGAACCACTGGCGGATCTTGTTCCGCGCGCGCGAGCTCTTCGCGAGCGACAGCCAGTCGCGCGACGGCCCGCGGCCCTGCTTCGCGGTGAGGATCTCGACGAAGTCCCCGTTCTTCAGTGTGTAGTGCAGTGGGACGATTCGCCCGTTCACCTTCGCGCCGACGGTGCGGTGACCGACGTCGGTGTGCACGGCGTACGCGAAGTCGATCGGCGTCGAGCCGGCCGGCAGCGTCTTCACCTGTCCCTTCGGCGTGAAGACGTGCACCTCTTCGTCGAAGAGGTCGGTGCGGAACGTCTTCATGAACTCCCGTGGGTCGGCCTCGTCGGCCGTCCCCTCGTCCATGAGCTGCTTCACCCACGCGACCCACTCGGCGTCCTTCTGGTTCTTGCCGCGCTTGTAGAGCCAGTGCGCCGCGACGCCGAACTCGGCCGTCTCGTGCATCTCACGCGTGCGCACCTGGATCTCGAGCGGCCGTCCCTGCGGCCCGATCACAGTCGTGTGCAGCGCGCGGTACCCGTTGAACTTCGGGATCGCGATGAAGTCCTTGAACCGCCCGGGCATGGGCTTCCAGAGCGAATGGATGAGCCCGAGGGCGCCGTAACAGTCGCGCGTGCCCTCGTCTCCCCCGCGCTCGGCGATGACGCGCATGGCGGTCAGGTCGTAGATCTCGTTGAACTCGCGACCCTTCTTCGCCATCTTGTCGTAGATCGAATAGAAGTGCTTCGCGCGGCCTGAGATCTCGGCCGGGATGTCGACCTTGTCGAGCTCCTTCTGGAGCACCATCGCAGCCTCGCGCACGTGCTCCTCGCGGTCGGCGCGACGTTCGGAGACCCGTTGCTTGATCTCCTCGTATTTGCGCGGGTGCAGCGTCTGGAAGGCGAGGTCCTCGAGCTCCCACTTGAGCGCGTGGATACCGAGGCGATGTGCGAGCGGCGCGTAGACCTCGAGCGTCTCGCGCGCCTTCTGGAGCTGCTTCTGCTTGCCGAGGTACTCGATCGTCCGAAGGTTGTGGAGCCGGTCGGCGAGCTTGATCAGGATGACCCGCAGGTCCTCCGCCATCGCGATGATCAGCTTGCGGTAGTTCTCGGCCTCTGCGTGCTCGCGGCTCTGGAATTGGACGCGGGTCAGCTTCGTGACGCCCTCGACGAGCTGTGCGATCTCGTCCCCGAACTCGGCCTTCACCTCGTCGAGCTCGATGCTCGTGTCCTCCACCACGTCGTGCAGGAGAGCCGCGGCGAGCGTGGCTTCGTCGAGTTGGAGCCCGGCGAGGATTCGTGCCACGCCCCAAGGGTGGTAGACGAACTCCTGGCCCGAGCGGCGCACCTGGCCCGCGTGGGCGCGCGCTGCGAAGTCGAAGGCGCGGGTCAGCAGCTCCCGGTCGGCGTCGGGCTTGTACGCCTCTACCTCGGCGAGCAGCTCCTCGACGAGGTCCTGATGTCGCTCCAGGACTGCCATCGGCCCAGTGTATCCCTGCCCTTTCGGGGGACGCGTAACCCGGGAGAAGGATTCACCGTTCGACCGGTGAACCCTCGAACCCCATGCTGAGACGACGCAGAGAGACGAAGAAGCTCCGCCAGGTCGCCCGCATGCTGCAGGCACTCGACGCCACGGCGCGTCCCCGGCCGGGGCGCATCAGACGGTCGCGCGTCGGCCTCAGCCGGGCGTAGCGGTCGCGGCACCCACCAGCTGATCGAAGCGCGCATCGTCGCGTAAGGCGGCGAGGTCGTCGTCGCCGCGGGCGAGCTCGACGAGATCCGGGCGGCCTGCGAGCGCGCGCTCGAGGTGGTCGAACGCGAGCTCGACGTCGCCGAGCCTGGCCTCGCAGCAGGCGAGGTTGTACTCGATCGATTCCCCGTCTTCGTACTGACCGACCACGCCCTGCAGGATCTCGCGGGCCTCTTCGATCTTCCCCTCGCCGAACATCGGGAAGATGATCGCGTTCGTCTCCCACGCGCGCGGCTGAAACGCCGCGCCGGGGCGGCCGCCCACGACGACGATCGTCGTCCCGTCCTCGAGCGCTACCGCAGAGCGCGTCGTGCCGGACGGGACGAGTACCGCGGTGCCCACCGGCGCGTCGCGCTCCTCGCCTGCCACGGTGAACGTCGCGCGGCCGGAGACGACGAGATACAGCTCCTCGTGGCCCGACGCTTCTTCCTTGTGCTCGCCGACGATCTGCTCGTCCGCGTTCTTCGTGTAGGCATTGATCCCAAAAGCGCGTGCGCCCAAATGCGCGCGAAGGGGCGCCCAGCCGTTCTCGCGCGTCAGCTCAGTGATCGTCGTCGCATTCATGCGCTCCACGCTAGTGGCGGCTACGCGTGCGACCTAACAAACGTTCTTCTTATGCAGCGACTGCGAGCGTTGGCTTCTGCTCGAGCAGCGCCCGGAATGTCGGCGACTCGAGCAGGCTGCGCCGGACGCCGTCGGCCAGTTCGAGCTCGGCGAAGATCGCGCGCGCTTCGGGCGTCCATGCGGCTTCGCCCGCCTGCCACTGCTCGAGCAGCCACGTGCGCAGCTCGTCGAAGCCGTCGACGGCGTCGAAGACGCGCCGGACGACGAGCTGCGGCGAGACGACGCCGTTCCACCGGTTCTCCTGGAGGCGGAACGCGACGTCGTAGCGTTGCTCGCAGCGGAAGCGATCGAGCTGCGCGCCGAGGTTGAACGCGATCGCAGAGCCGGCGTCGCGTCCGCGCTGGCGGACGCGGAAGCGCAGGTGCTTGCCGTCGCCGACGGTCGACGGTGCGACGACCTCGCAGTTGTCGACGAGCAGCGTGACCGACGGGTTGCCGAGCCCGAACGGCCCGATGCGCGCGAGCTCCTCGCACAGGCCGAGCGTGAGCTTCGAGCCGGCGACGATCGCGTCGACGTGCGTAACCGGCCGCAGGTCGTCGTCGGACAGCACCGCGTCGGCGTGCGCTGCGAACGCGGCTGCGAACACCTCGATCTGTTCGGCGCGGATGGTGAGGCCCGCGGCGGCACGGTGACCGCCGAACCGCTCGAGGTGTGCCGCGCAGGCGGCCAGCCCGCCGTGCAGGTCGAACGCAGCGACCGAACGGCCGGAGCCCTTCCACTGCTCGTCGCTGCCCGCGATCAGGACGACCGGACGGTTGTAGCGCTCGACGAGCCGCGAGGCGACGATGCCGATCACGCCTT
>JAICUZ010000200.1 GCA_025935595.1 Burkholderiales bacterium | reverse complement strand
GGGGCCCGTACCCGATCCCGGCGAACGTGCCGATCGAAGGCCAGCCGTCGACGTCATCGGGCGGCGACCGCCATGCGCTGATCGTCGACCGCGACTCCTGCAAGTTGTACGAGCTCTACGCGCTGCAGCACACGGGCTCCGGCTGGACCGCGGGGTCGGGCGCGGTCTTCGACCTCCGCTCGAACAAGGTCCGTCCGGCCGGCTGGACGTCCGCGGACGCGGCGGGCCTGCCGATCCTCCCCGGTCTCGCGCGCTGGGACGGTGACGCGTCGACGGGAGCCATCCGCCACGCGCTCCGTTTCACGGTCGAGCGCACCCGCAAGGCGTACGTCTACCCCGCGCGCCATTACGCGAGCAGCTCCACGGACCCGTCGCTCCCGCCGATGGGATTGCGCGTGCGGCTCAAGGCGGGCGTCGACATCTCGCACCTGCCGCGGCAGGCCCGCATCGTCGCGCAGGCGATGAAGACCTACGGGATGATCCTGGCCGACAACGGCTCGAACTGGTACGTCTCCGGCGCGCCGAGCCCGAAGTGGTCGAACGACCAGCTACACGCGCTCGGTGCGCTCCACGGCTCCGACTTCGAGGTCGTCGACACCCCCGGCGTGCGGCCCTAGGGTCACCGTGAACGTCGTGCCGGCGGCGCTGCTCTGCACGCCGACGGCGCCGCCCATCGCGGTCGCCAACTGGCGCACGATCGCCAGGCCGAGCCCGCTGCCGATCAGCCGGTCGCGCCCGACCTTGTCGTAGAGGTAGAACCGCTCGAACGCGTGCGGCAGGTCGTCCGCCGGGATGCCGGGCCCGGTGTCCGAGACGACGAGGCGCGCACCCTCCGCCGCCACCGTCACCGAGCCGCCGGCGGGCGTCGCACGCAGCGCGTTCTCGACGAGGTTCGACGCGATCTGAAGGATCCGGTCGCCGTCACCCGTGACCCACGATTCGCCGGCGACGGCCCGCAGGTCGACGCCGAGCCCACGCGCGGTTGGCTCGTGACGACGCGCAGCCTCACGTGCGATCTCCGCGAGGTCGACGCCCTCCGACCGGACCGAGAACTCCGAGCGGTTCATGCGTGCGAGATCGAGCAGGTCGCGCACGAGCCGTTCGAGGCGTCCGCTTTCCGTCGTGATCACGCGCGCGGCCTCGCCGGGCTCGAACGCTCCTTCGCCGAGCCCTTCGGCGTAACCGCGGATCGCGGTCAACGGCGTCTTCAGCTCGTGGCTGACCGAGAGCAGGAACGCACGCTCGGCGTCCCGCGACGCCGCGAGCTGCTCGACCATCTGGTTGAACGCCTCGGCGAGAGCGGCAAGCTCGGTCGTCCCCTCCGGCTCGAGCGGCTCGTGCCGCTCGTCCGCAGCGAGCGCGCGCGTCGCCGCGGCGACGCGTTGCAGCGGCCGCACGATCGACCGCGCGAGGAAGAACGAGAGCGCCGCCGCGATCGCCGCCCCGGCGAGCGCCGCGAGCAACAGGTCGGCGAGGAACGGACGCCAGGCAGCGGACTTCACCGACGCCGGCTGCAGGACGAGGAGCCCGAGACGCGGGATCAGACGATACGAGTACAGCTGCTCCCTGCCGTTGTAGTGCGTCTCGCCGTCGCTCGGCCGGTTGACGTTCGGCACGATCGCCGCGAACGTCGATCGCTGCTGGACCATCACGGTGATCGTCCCGAGCGTCTGTTTGCCGCGGCGGTAACTCACATGCTGGCGTCGGTCGTTCGCGCGGTCGTCGGCAAGCCGCCCGATCGTCGACGCCTGCGTCCTGTCGACCTGACGGCGCGTGAGGATGCCGCCGATGATCACCGTCAGCGCAAGCGTGATCGCGAGTGCCGCCAGGGTCGCCGCGAAGAGCCGCGCCCGGAGGCTCTTCATGCGACGGCTTTGTACCCGGCGCCGCGGAAGGTGCGGATCAGGTCGGGGCGGCCGAGTTTGCGCCGCAGCTGCGCGACGTGAACGTCGACGGTGCGTGTCCCGCCCGGATACTCCTGTCCCCACACGCGATCGAGCAGGAGATCGCGCGAGACGACGACGCCGGCGTTCGCCATGAAGAACGCGAGCAGTTCGAACTCCTTCGCGGTCAGCTCGATCGGACGCCCGTCGACGGTCACGTCGTGCGACTCCCGGTCGAGCACGACGTCGCCGAGGGCGAACCGCTCGTAGCGTTCCTGCGGCTCGGTGCGGCGGAAGATCGCCTTCATGCGTGCAACAAGCTCCCGCGGCGAGAACGGCTTCGTCAGGTAGTCGTCTGCGCCGACCTCGAGACCGACGACGCGATCCGGCTCTTCGTCGCGCGCGGTGAGCATCAGGATCGGCACCTGCGACTTCCCGCGCATCGCACGGCAGACGTCGAACCCGTCCATCCCCGGCAAGCCGATGTCGAGGACGACCATCTTCACCGGATGACGTTCGACCTCGACGAGCGCTTCCTCGCCGGAGCGAACCCACACGACGCGATACCCGCTCCGCTGCAGGTAGCCGCGAACGAGCTCACCAACCGACGGCTCGTCCTCGACAAGGAGGATGGTTCCAGCCATTAGTGATGTGACCGGCGACGTCCGCCGGCTCCCTGGCCCGCGATCACGCGGCGCGTTGCTGCGTCCTTGCACCGCTTGGTGCTCGCGACCCAGGAAGCGGGCAACATCGCCGGCCACATCACTCCGCGAATTATGGGCGGCGCATGAGTCGGAGCCGGACGGCAGGGCCGTCGTCGATCCGCATCGTGATCGCCCACAGCCCCCGGCGGAACGCCGGCGGCGTCTGCGAGAAGCGGAGCGGCGCGACCCGAGTCTTCGCCGAGAGCGGGATCGTCGCCACGGTGCCGTCGGGCTCGCGGAGGTTCAGCTGCGCCGCGGTCGACTTCGTGATGCGCCCGTGGTCGAGGATCATCGTGTGCCACTTCCCCTTGATCAGCACGTTCAGCTCGTCGTGCGACCACACGCCGACGATCGTCGGGAACGGCGGCGGAGGCGTAGCTCCCTTCCCCTTGCCGGGTGCGCCCGCGGCAACGCCTGCGCCCGAGACGACGAGCGTGGCGATCAGGATCGCAACGAATCTCCGCATGATCTACACATGATGCTCGCCCGAGTGACCCGGTGGTTGTTGGCGCGTAAACCGTAGGTAAAACGGGGCCGCCGGCATGTGACCGGCGGCCCCGTGTTCAAGCCTCGCGCTGAGGTCGGTGGGTCAGTTGGCACCTCCGCCCGACCTCACCCGTCAATGTGCCTTCGACCTGCGCTTAGGGCTCGTAATCCTCCTGTGCCGACCGGACGGACCGGGCGGCGCCTTTCGACGTCCGTACCTTGATCGACTTTCTGCTCCGGCGCAACGACTCCTGCCGTAACAATCCGCGCATGCCGCTCCGAAACCGCGTGACGCCGCTCGGCGACGTGATCGCGACGCCCGAGCGAGGGCTCGTGTACGGCAATCGCGGCTGCCTGCACAACCAGGCGGGCGTCCTCGTTCGCCGCGCGGCGACGAGGCGCTGGATCGCGTGTCAGCTCTCGTACCGCGGCTGGTACCAGGGAGCGACGCCGCGGCCGGGACGATTCACCGGGCTGTTCTTCCTCGACGACGCGACCGCATTTGCCGCCGGCCATCGACCGTGCGCGCTCTGCCGCCGTGACGACTACAAGCGCGTGCTCGCGATCACGGGATTCGGCGGCGCCGACGCGATCGACCTCGTTCTACAGGAGCAGCGAACGGGTGCGCGTCCGCGTGTCACGGTCGCGTCGCTTCCGGACGGCGCGTTCGTGATGCTCGACGACGAGCCGCACATCGTCGTCGGCGACGGCGTGCGACGGTGGTCACCCGGTGGTTACGGGCTTGTGCGTTCCACACCCAAGACGGCGGGCCTGATCACGCCGCAACTGCTCGTGCCGGTGCTCGCCGCAGGCTGGTCACCGCTCGTGCCGTTCCTCCACCCGTCGGCGCATGAGACGATGCCGTCGTGAGCGTAGGCTTGACGGAGCTCATCAAGGAGCGGAGGTGGCGGCTCTGCCGCCACCGTGAGCGGGGATGAGCGTCGAGGGGATCACGCGCGAGGAGCTGCAGCTCGCGGCGCGAAACCACGGCATGCCGCTCGAAGTGCTGCGCTGGCCGGTGACGCCGGTCGGAATGCACTACCTGCTGATCCACTACGACATCCCGCTCGTCGGCGACGACTGGACGCTCACGATGGACGGAAACGTCCGAACATCGTTCACGCTGACGCTCGACGAGCTCCGGGCGCTCCCGGCACACGAGGTCGTGGCGACGATGGAGTGCGCCGGCAACGGCCGTGCCAGGTACACCCCACGCCCTCTCAGCCAGCCGTGGCTCGACGAGGCGATCGGAACCGGTCGCTGGCGCGGCGCGCGTCTCCGAGACGTGCTCGACCGTGCAGCTCCGGGAGCCGGCGCCGTCGAGGTGCTCTTCACGGGGCTCGACCGCGGCGTGGAGGGCGACGAGGAGCAGGACTTCCAGCGCAGCCTGCCGCTCGACCTCGCGCGCGACGACGACGTGATCCTCGCCTACGACCTGAACGGCGCACCGCTGCCGCCCCAGCACGGCAGCCCGCTGCGCCTCCTCGTGCCCGGGTGGTACGGGATGACGAACGTGAAGTGGCTCGCGCGGATCACGCTCGTCGACGAGCCGTTCCGCGGGTACCAGCAGGCACGCGGCTACCACTTCCGCGCCGACGAGGACGACCCGGGAGTGCCGCTGCAGCGGATCCGGCCGCGTGCACTGATGGTCCCGCCCGGAATCCCGGAGTTCATGACGCGTGGGCGCGTGATGGACGCCGGGCGGGTCACGATCGAAGGTCGCGCGTGGTCGGGCGAGGCGCCGATCGAGGCGGTCGACTTCTCGGTCGACGGCGGAACCTCGTGGACGCCCGCGCAGCTCGCGGCGGACGAGCTCGGCCGCTGGGCGTGGCGCGCCTGGTCATCCGTGTGGGACGCGACGCCGGGTGAGCACGTGCTCGCGTGCCGGGCGCGTGACGCTGCCGGGAACGAACAGCCGTTCGAGCCGGCGTGGAACGTCGGCGGCTACGCGAACAACGCGGTGCAGCGCGTGCCCGTCAG
>JAICUZ010000209.1 GCA_025935595.1 Burkholderiales bacterium | reverse complement strand
GGCCTGAGGGCAGCACGACGACAGGATCACCCGCGCGCCACGTCCCGCCGGCGACCTGGCCGGCGTAACCGCGATAGTCGTGGTGCTCGTCCGCCATCGGGCGGATCACCCATGGCACAGGGAACCGCCGGTCGGCAACGTTGAGGTCGGCCGAAAGCTCGATCGACTCGAGGTGGTCGAGCAGCGTCGTCCCTGCATACCACGACATCGCGTCCGTCTTCTCAACGACGTTGTCGCCCTTCAGCGCGGAGATCGGGATCATCGCCGGGTCGTGGACGTGCAGCTGCGAGGCGAGCTCGGAGAGGTCACGCACGATCTCGTCGAAACGTTCTTCCGAGTAGCCGACGAGATCCATCTTGTTGACGGCGTATACGACGTGCGGCAGCTCGAGCATCGAGACGATGTAGGAGTGCCGGCGGGTCTGCTCGATCACGCCGCGACGCGCGTCGACGAGGATCACGGCGACGTCGGCCGTGGACGCGCCGGTGACCATGTTGCGCGTGTACTGCACGTGGCCCGGCGCGTCGGCCAGCTGGAAGCGGCGGCGCGGCGTGACGAACGAGCGTTATGCGACGTCGATCGTGATTCCCTGCTCGCGCTCCGCGCGGAGCCCGTCGGTGAGCAGCGCGAGGTCGACGTAGTCGTGACCGCGGCGGCGCGACGCGTCCTCGATGTGCTCGAGCTGGTCGACGAGGATCTGCTTCGTGTCGTAGAGCAGCCGGCCGATCAGCGTCGACTTGCCGTCGTCGACGGAGCCGGCGGTGACGAGCCTGAGGAGCTCGGTGTCGAGCAGCTCTCTAGAAGTAGCCAACGCGCTTCCTGTCTTCCATCGCCGCTTCCGAGACGCGGTCGTCCGCGCGGGTCTCGCCGCGCTCGGTCACGTTCGTCGCCGCGATCTCGTCCACCACGTCCTCCAGCGACCGCGCCTCGCTCAGCACTCCCCCGGTGCAGGTCATGTCGCCGACGGTGCGGAAGCGGACGGTGGCCGGGAACGGCACTTCGTCCGGGAGCCGCTCGACGAACTCCGATGCGGCGTAGAGCATCCCGTCGCGGCGGAACACGTCGCGCTGATGCGCAAAGTAGATCGACGGCAACTCGAGCTTCTCGCGCGCGACGTACTGCCACACGTCGAGCTCCGTCCAGTTCGAGATCGGGAACACGCGGATGTGCTCGCCCTTGCGGATGCGCGCGTTGTAGAGGTTCCAGAGCTCGGGACGCTGCGCGCGCGGGTTCCACTGGCCGAAGTCGTCGCGGAAGCTGAAGATGCGCTCCTTCGCGCGGGCGCGCTCCTCGTCGCGGCGCGCACCGCCCATCGCCGCGTCGAATCCGTGCGCCTCGATCGCGTCGAGCAGCGTCGTCGTCTGCAGCTGGTTGCGCGAGGCGCGCGGGCCGGTCTGCTCGGCGACCCGGCCCTTGTCGATCGACTCCTGCACGCTCGCGACGACGAGGCGCTCGCCGAGCTCGGCGACGCGGCGGTCGCGATACTCGATCACCTCGGGGAAATTGTGGCCCGTGTCGACGTGCATGACCGGGAACGGGAACTTCGCCGGGCGGAACGCCTTCTCGGCGAGACGGAGCATGACGATCGAGTCCTTGCCGCCGGAGAAGAGCAGCACCGGCCGCTCGCGCTCGGCAGCGACCTCGCGCATGATGTGGATCGCCTCGGATTCGAGGACGTCGAGATGCGAGAGCGCTCTCATGAGTGGAGACCGCACTCCGTCCGATCGGTGCCCGCCCAGCGGCCTTCGCGGCCTTCGCCGGGAAGCGTCGAGTGCGTGTCGCCGATTGACGCGTACCCCTGGTCGTGCAGCGGGTTGTACGGCAGCCCACGCTCCTTGATCGTGGCCCACACCATCTGGTCGCTCCAGTCGGCGAGCGGGCTCGCCTTCCAGAGCTCGTGCTTCGCGTCCCACGAGAGCTTCGGTGTGTCTGCACGCGTCGGCGACTGGTCGCGGCGAACGCCGGTGATCCAGCAGTCGAGGTCGAGCAGCGCCGTGTTCAGCGGTGCGACCTTTGCGATCGCGAGGTACAGGTCGGGCTTCGACTCCCACAACCCGTCCTCGACCGGTGGAGCCTGAAAGACCTCGACCTTGGTGTCGTAGCGGCGCTCGACCTCGCGCCAGAGCTCGTAGGTCTCGGGGAAGAGGTAGCGCGTGTCGATCGCGAAGACACGCGCCTTCGGGTCGATCGCGAACAGCAGGTCGAGCAGGACGCTCTCCTCTTTCTGGAAGGAGCACGCGAGCGACACCTTGCCGGGGAACGTCTCGACGCAGAAACGGAGGATCTCCTCCGCCTTCAGCGCCTCGACGTCAGGCGGAAGTGACAGCGTCGGCGTCGCCAAGAAGCACCCCCTTGAGCGTGTCGCCGCGCAGACCGAGGCGAAGCGTCTCGAGCGGGATGACCTCTTCCGGCGGAATGTTCCCGAGGTTGACCGATGGGCCGAACGTCTTGATGAACCACGCCTGAGCGGCCTTCGTCGGCGCCTCGAACACGATGTTCGCCGGGCCGACGACGTCGGCGATCTGCTCGATCAGATCCGTGCGCATGCCACCGCCGCTGTCGAAGATGCCGGCCGTGCCGCCCTCGCGCGCCTCGGTGATGACCTTCCACGCGCCGGCGGCGAGCTCGTCGTTCAGCCACGTCGTCCACTCGTCGACCGAGTACTCGACCGAGGAATCCTTGGAGCCGACCTCCGACAGGACCGTGAAGTCGCGCGCGAAGTCGGCGATGAGCTCGAGCTTGCGTTCGCGCGGGATCTCGACGGTGCCGTCGGAGATCTCGACGTGCGTGAGCCCGAGATCCGCCAGCCACTGCTTGTACTCGTCGAGCTTCCCACGCGTGTAGACGACCTCGAAGAACGTGCCGCCGATCACGACCGGGCGACCGCGCAGAACGTCGAGCTTCCGTTCGAGGTTGCCGGTGACGTACGCGGTGCCCCAGCCGAGCTTGACGATCGAGATGTGATCGCCGGCGACTTCGAGGATGTCCTCCCAGGCGCGTGGGCCAACCCCCTTGTCGATGACGTGGGTCAGCCCGACGTGGTTCGGCAAGCCGAGATCAAAGGCGCGCATACAGCTCCTCGAGCTTCGCCTTCGCACGCGTCTGCACGTCGCGGTAGAGCGAGTTGCCGTGCGCGTCGATACCGACCGTGAGCGGCCCGAAGTCCTTGACGCGGAACTTCCAGAGGCACTCGGGCATGAGCTCCTCCCAGGCCACCTCTTCGATCTCCTCGATCTGCGTCGTCTCGAGCGCGGCCGCTCCGCCGACGATCGCGAAGTAGACCATGCCCAACTGGTGCATGGGTTCGATGGCTTCATCCGGGAAGCCGCCTTTGCCACAGATCGCGCGCACGCCGTACTGCCGGCCGAGCGGCTCGGTGAAGCGCACCATGCGCGCGCTCGTCGTCGTGCCGATGCAGACCTTCTCGTAGCGGCCGTCCTCGAGCTTGCGCACGCCGGGCGCCGTGTGGAGCAGGAACGCGCCGCGTAGGTCCATCGGCGGCTCGACGCCCTGGTCGAAGATGCGGATCTGCGTGCGGTCGCGGATGCCGATGATGTGGCCCTGCACCGTGACCTCGTCACCGGCGCGCAGCTTCAGGATCTCCTGCGGATCCGTGATCGGGAACGTCACCTCATGATTCGCCATGGTTCCTCCAGCCACGTCTGGTGCCAGGCACCGTGACGTGCAACGCGCAGAAGTGGGACAGGAACGTGAACTCCCTGCTGATCGGCATGTCCGAGCAGCGATGTCCGGTGCCAGGCACCGTCACGAAAGTGTCGAGAACGATGCCCATCAGAACTCCCGGTCGTAGTCGATGTCGCCGGTGGCGGAGATGTGCGCCGAAGCGCGCCGCGCCGCCCAGCACTGGTAGTTCACGGCGACGGGGTTCAGCGTCATGTGCGTGTCCGCGTGCTCGATGTGGCACTGCAGGACGGTGACGTCCCCGCCGAGGCCCATCGGGCCGATGCCCGTCTCGTTCAGGAGCCCGAATAGCTCGTCCTCGAGTTGCGCGACGTGCGGGTCGGAGTTGCGAGTCCCGATCGGCCGCATGATCGCCTCCTTCGCGAGGTGCATCGCGTAGTCAGCGGAGCCGCCGATGCCGACGCCGACGATGCCCGGCGGGCACGGCTTGCCGCCGGCGCCGACGATCGACTCGAGCACGAACTGCTTGATCCCCTTCACACCGTCGGCGGGGACGCACATCTTGAGGAAGCTCATGTTCTCGGAGCCGGAGCCCTTCGGCACGCACTTCACGTCGAGCCCGTCCCAGTCCTCGATGAACTCCCAGTGGACGATCGGCAGGCGGTACCCGATGTTCGGGCCGGTGTTCTCGCGCGTGATCGTGTGCACGGCGTTCGACCGCAGCGGATGCTCGATGGTCGCGCGCGCGGTGCCGTCGCGGAGCCCTTCGTAGATGCGCGCAGGATGCAGCGGGAAATGCTCGCCGACGCGCACGTGGTAGACGGCGATGCCGGTGTCCTGGCAGACGAGGTTCTTCTCGCTGTCGGCGATGTTGATGTTCTTGTGGATCGTCTCGAGCACGCGCTTGCCGGGCACCGAGGTCTCCTTCTCGCGCGCGGCAGAGAGCGCGTCACGGAGGTCCTGCGGGATGTCCTTGAGCGCCCACACGTAGAGGTGGGCGGCTGCGTCCTCGACCGTGTGCTGCAGGTCGGTGATGGTGTCGATCGCCATTAGCTCCTTGCCTTCTCGGATGCCGCCTTCCCCGCGCGGCGTCCGAAGACGACGCACTCGAGAAGGCTGTTGCCCATCATTCGGTTGCGGCCGTGCGTG
>JAICUZ010000142.1 GCA_025935595.1 Burkholderiales bacterium | reverse complement strand
CTCGAGTGGCTCGAGGAGACGCTGACCGAGGGCGCGAAGCCCAAGGCAGCCGCCGAGAAGAAGCCTGCTGCCGCGAAGAAGCCGGCTGCCGCCGCGCGCAAGACGACGACGGCCGCCGCGAAGAAGCCGGCCGCGAAGAAGCCGGCGGCCGCCCGCTGAGCGTCTGGGCCGTTCTCGTCGCCGCCGGGCGAGGGGAGCGGCTGGGGGAGGACCGGCCGAAGGCGTTCGTGCGCCTCGGCGACCTGCCCATGCTCGCGGAGCCGCTCCGTCGGCTCGACGAGAGCGAGTGGATCGACGCCGTGGTCGTCGTCGCTCCGCCCGAGTGGGAGGAGCCGGCGATCCTGCTCGCCGAGGAGATCGGCGCGTCGAAGGTGACAGCCTGTGTCACCGGCGGCGAGACGCGCAGCGCGTCCGTGCGCGCGGGAGTCGCCGAGGTCCCGGAGGACGCGGCGGTGATCCTCGTGCACGACGCGGCGCGGCCGCTGCTCCCCGACGAGGTGATCGGTCGTGTGATCGAGGCGCTCGGCGAAGGGTTCGACGGCGCGGTTCCGGCGCTGCCAGTCTCGGACACGGTCAAGCGTGTGGACGGCGATGTCGTCCGTGAGACCCTCGACCGCTCTGCGCTCGTCACGGTGCAAACGCCGCAGGCGTTCGTGGCGCCCGTGTTCCGAGCTTGTGTCGACTCGACAGAAGCAACCACGGACTGCGCAGCGCTCCTGGAGCAATCCGGCGGGCGTGTCCGGGTCGTCCGGGGGGACGAGCGACTGCTCAAGGTGACGACGCGCGCCGACCTCGAGCGGGTTGCCGCTTGGCTGTAGAGGCGGTCGTCTTCGACGTCGGCGAGACGCTCGTCGACGAGACCGGGATGTGGACGCGCGTTGCCGAGGCGGGCGGTGTCACGCCGTTCACGCTCATGGCCGGTCTCGGCGCGACGATCGCACTCGAGCGGCCGCACGACGACGTCTGGGAGCTCCTCGGCATCGAGCATCCCGCCGGCACGTGGACGATGGACGACTGGTATCCCGACGCCCGTCCGTGTCTCGAGCGGCTGCGGGCCGCGGGCTACCGCGTCTGCGCCTGCGGGAACACACCTGCGTTCGTCGAGCAGGAGCTCGCACCACTCGTCGACGCGGTCGCCTCGTCGGAGAGCCTCGGCGTCTGGAAGCCGGAGCCCGCGTTTTTCGAGCGCGTCGCAGAGCTTGCCGGAGCGCCGGCTGAGATGATCGCGTACGTGGGCGATCGCGTCGACAACGACGTCGCACCGGCAATCGCCGCGGGGATGGTCGGCGTGCACATCCGCCGCGGCCCGTGGGGCCACCTGCAGCAACCGCCGCCGGACGCGATTCGCATCCGGTCGCTCGACGAGCTGCCCGAGGCGCTCCTGTGAGGGTCGGCCTGGGCGTCGACGCGCACGCGTTCGCGGACGGTGTCCCGCTCGTGCTCGGCGGCGTGCGGTTCGACCACCCTCGCGGCCTCGCCGGCCACTCCGACGGCGACGTGATCGCGCACGCGCTCACCGACGCGATCCTCGGTGCCGCCGGGCTCGGGGACATCGGCTCGCTCTTCCCGTCCGGAGACGAGCGGTTCCGCGGTGCGGTCAGCATCGAGCTGCTGCGTGAAGCGCACCGTCAGGTGGGCGAGGCGGGTTGGCGTGTCGTCAATGCCGATTGCATCCTGATCGGCGAAGAGCCGCGCATCGCAGAACGCCGCGACGAGATGCGCAGCCGGCTGTCCGGAGCGCTGGACGGCGCCGAGGTGAACGTGCGGGCCACGACGACCGACGAGCTCGGGTTCACGGGCCGCAACGAGGGGCTCGCTGCTCAGGCAGTCGCGCTGCTCGAGCCTGCGAACTAGCCAAGGGTCCAATCGACCCCGGCGAAAAGCTCGGCTACGTTGAGCCGACCGGTCGACCATGTCCGAGCACGCTGATTTCGTCCCGCATCCGTTGCGGTCGTACTCGCCGCTGATCATCAATGCGGCGCTGACAGGGATGGTCCCACGCCGTAACCGTGTCCCGCATGTGCCGGTATCTCCCGAGCAGATCGTCGCCGACGCGCAGGCGTGCTTCGAGGCCGGCGCGACGATCGTCCATGTGCACGCCCGCGCCGCGGACGAGACCCCCGAGTGGCGGCGCGCGGCCTATGAGGAGTTCATCCCCGAGATTCGGCGGCACTGTTCCGGGATCGTCGTCTGTGCGACGACGAGCGGCCGCACGTTCGTGGAGCTCGACCAGCGTGCAGATGTGCTTACGCTCGAAGGGCCCGCCAAGCCCGACATGGCGAGCCTCACGCTCGGCTCGCTGAACTTCCGGGACGTCGCGAGTGTCAACTCACCGCAGATGATCCGGGCGCTCGCGGCACGCATGGCCGACGCCGGCATCCGGCCGGAAGTCGAGGTCTTCGACACGGGTATGGCGTACATGGCACACACCCTTCGCGCCGAAGGCCTGCTGCCAGATCCGATGTACGTCAACGTCCTGCTCGGCTCTCCGAACACCGCCCCGGCGCGGATCGGCGACCTCGCATCGCTTGTCGCCGCGCTGCCGAGCGATGCCGTGTGGGCGGCGGCAGGGATCGGCGCCTTCCAGCTGACGATGAATGCGATTTCGGTCTTCGCCGGCGGGCACGTGCGCACCGGCCTCGAGGACAACGCGCACTTCGACCACGCCACCCGGTCGCCCGCGACGAATGCTCAGCTCGTCCATCGGATCGTCGGGCTGGCAGACATCGCCGGGCGCCCTGTCAGCACGCCGGAGCAGACGAGAGCCTCGCTCGGCCTCGCTCCGGTCGCGATCAGCGCTTGAGGGTCGCCTCGCCCACCTTCGCCTGCGCACCGATGCAGGCCGGACTCCTGTACGAGGCGCTGAGCGGACGCAGCGGCACCTACATCCAGCAGGTCGTCGTCACGTGCCGCGAGCCGATCGACGACGGGGCGCTTCGCCGCGCCTGGCTCGGGGTCTTCCGGCGGCACGGGGTTCTCCGCACGAGCTTCGTGATCGGCGAGTCTGCGTCACCGCGGCAGCGCATCCACGATGACGTCGAGCTCGGGATCGTGTCGCTCGACTGGCGTGGCCTCGGCGCCGACGAGCGCGAGCGGCGCTGGCGGGAACTGCTCAACGCCGATCGGGAGACCGGTTTCGAGCCGGCGCACGCGCCGCTGACGCGCGTAGTGGTCTGCACGTTCGAGCACTCCGAGGTCCGGATGCTCTGGACCTACCACCACGCTCTCCTCGACGGGCGATCGCGCAGGCTCGTACTGCAGGAGTTGTTCGAGCTCTACGAACATGAGCTGACCGGCAAGGCAGTCGAGTGGAGTGCGCCGCCGCCGTTCGAGCGGTTTGCGGAGTGGGCGGCGAGTCGCGGCGCCGATCCAGAGGTCGAGGCGTTCTGGCGCAAGGCGCTCGCGGGCGTCGTCGAGGCGACACCGGCACCGGGCGCCCGGATCGGCGACGGCGCTCTGACACAGGCGACGAACCTCGGCACGCCGGCCCTGGAACGGTGGCTGGACACGGAGCTTTCGGGCGGCGTCCGGGCAGCTGCTGCGACGCACGACCTCACACCCGCGACGATTCTCCAGGGCGCGTACGGGCTGCTGCTCGCGCAGGAGGCCGACACGGACGACCTGCTCTACGGCACCACGCGCGCCGGGCGGGGGTCGTCGCCGTTCGACGCCCGCTCGATGGTCGGCATGCTCATGGTGACGGCGCTGGTCCGGCTCCGGCTCGACCCAGATGAGCCGGTGGCGCAATGGTTCGACCGCGTCCGCGAGGTCAACTTCGCGATGCGCGACTTCGAGCATGTGCCGTTGCGCGACCTGCGCCGCTGGTGCCGCCTTCCACGCACCGGCCCACTCGTCCAGAGCATGTTCAACTTCGACCGAGCGACGATGAACTCGGTCCTCCGTGCCACCGATTCCGCGTGGGAGCGCCGAGACGTGCGTCTGATCGAGCAGCTCGAGTTTCCGTTCACGATCGACGTGCTCGGCGACGAGCAGATCGCGGTGACGGCGTTGTTCGACGAGGCAAACGTCAGTGTGGAAGAAGCGGCGCGCGTGCTCGACCGCTACGAAGCGATCGTGCGTGCGTGCGTGGAGCGGCCGGACGCGAGTGTCGCGTCCGTGTGCGAGCTCGATCCCCGTGGGCGCAGGCGGCTCTCCGGCGAGCTCGAGGACGACCTGGAAACCGTGTCCGCAGAGCTCGTGCCCGTGCGGATCGAAGAACAGATCCGGCGGAAGCCGGACGGGGTTGCGGTCGAGCACGGCGCCCGAAGGGTCAGCTATCGGGAACTGGGCGCTCGCGCGGACGAGCTGGCCGGTCGCCTGAGTGCTCTCGGCGCAGGGCCCGGGACGATCGTCGCCATCGCGCTCGCCCGCACGCCGGACCTCGTGTGCACGCTGCTCGCCGTGCACCGGACCGGTGCAGCCTACGTTCCACTCGATCCTCGCTACCCCTCGGAGCGACTCGCCTTCATGCTCGAGGACAGCGGTGCGGCGATCGTCGTCACCGACGAGCGCTCGTGCCACGCGCTGCCCGCGCTCGACGGGTGCTCGATGCTCTTCGCCGACGAGCTGCGCGACAGCGCCGACCTCGCGTTCTCGCGACGACCGGTGAGCTCGGACGACCTCTCGCATCTCATCTACACCTCGGGCTCGACCGGGATGCCGAAGGCGGTCATGATCGAGCACCGGTCGCTCGCGCAGCTCACGGCCTGGGCCGAGCGGACCTTCGGCGACGACGAGCGAGACGGCATGCTCTCCTCGACGTCGCTGAGCTTCGACCTCTCGGTCTTCGAGCTCCTGACGACGCTGGCACTCGGCGGCCGAATCGTTCTGGTCGACGACGTGCTCGCCCTGAGCGACCCGGAGTTCGACCACGACGTTGCGTTCGTGAACAGTGTCCCGTCGGCGCTGAGCCGGCTGCTCCTGGCCGGTCCTCTTCCGGCCACGGTGCAAACGGTCGCACTCGCCGGCGAGGCGCTTCCGGAGGCTCTCGTCGCCCGGCTCTACGCGCATGCCTCCGTCAGCGCCGTCTGGAACCTGTACGGCCCGGCTGAGGACACGACCTACTCGACCGCTCACCGTTGCGCCCCGGGTCGGCGGCCGCTGATCGGACGACCGCTGCCGGGTACACGCGCCTACGTGGTCGATCGCCATCTGCGACCGACGCCGGCAGGCGTTCCAGGCGAGCTCGTGCTTGGGGGCCAGGGTGTCGCCCGGGGGTATCTCGACCGGGCCGAGCTGACGGCGGAGCGCTTCCGCACCGTCACGTTCACCGACGGTGCGCCGGAGCGCGTCTACCGAACCGGCGACCGTGCGCGCTGGACCGAGGACGGACTGCTCGACTACCTCGGCCGGGTCGACGACCAGGTGAAGATCCGCGGCGTCCGCGTCGAGCCGGGTGAGGTGGCGCACGTTCTCCGCGAGCACGCCGACATCGACGATGCGGCGGTAATCGTGCGTGGTGAAGGCGCCGAGCGAAAGCTCGTCGCGTATGCCGTCGGCGTGAACGGAACGCCGCCGGATCTCCCATCGCTCCGTGAGCACCTGACCGCGAAGCTTCCGTCGGCGCTCGTCCCCAGCGCGATCGTCGTACTCGACGCCCTACCCGTGACGACCAATGGGAAGCTCGACCGCCGGGCGCTTCCCGATCACAGGGCCGAGGTGGCCGATGTCGGCGGCGGCGAGCCGGCCGACCCGACGCAGCGCGCGCTCGCGGAGGTCTGGCACCGGCTGCTCGGCATCGCCAGGCCGATTGTCGCGGGGGACGACTTCTTCGAGCTCGGCGGCGACTCGCTCTCCGCCCTCGAGCTGCTGGTGGCAGTCGAGGACCGCTTCGGTCGGCGGCTGTCGGTCAGCACGTTCCTATCCGCGACGCGACTCGCCGAACAGGCCGCCGCGATCGAGTCGGCGCGCGCCGAGCCGTCGACCAGCACGCTGATCCCTCTTCGGTCGACCGGGACGCGACGACCGTGGATCTGCGTCCTGACCGATCAGCGCGGTGTGATCGGCCTGCGCAACGTGATGCCGGCCCTGCTCAGCAACCAGCCCGTCTACGCGATGCAGGCGGTCGATCTCGGTGTCGCGTCCTGGCGCCGCTCGACGATCGAGGAGATCGCTGCGGCTTGCGTCCGCTCGGTGCAGGCCCGTTACCCGAACGGCCCGTATCGGCTCGGCGGCCACTCGATGGGCGGCCTCGTCGCGTTCGCGATGGCGTCCCAGCTCGTCGCCGCCGGCGACGAGGTCGAGTTGCTCGTGCTGCTCGATACAACTTCCCCGGACAACTGGAGCTGGGCGGGGCGCATCGCGGCACGCGACCGCATGCTGAGGAGCCGATCACTGGTGCGTCGTGCCCGCGGACAGGGCAACCTGGTGCGCAACGTGCTCCGAAATGCGGCAGCGCGAGCGCGCGGCGAACGCATCCTCCTCGAGTGGCCGCGCGGGTTCGACGATCCGTGGGATCAGGCGGGCGCATACCGGCTCTCGCACCGGTACAAGCCGACGAAGCTCACCGCGCCGGTGACGGTCTTCCACACAGCCGACACGCGTGCCGGTGCGCGCGACGGAACACTCGGCTGGGACCGCCATGTCAACGGAACGATCAAGACGAGGGGCATCCCCGGCAGTCACGTCTCGATCTTCACCGAGCCGGACGTGCACGGCCTCGCAGCGGCGATCGGCGAGGAGCTCGACGCGCTCGACGCCTCAGGCGGGGAGTGACGCGACGCCGTCGGTGAGCACGACCAGCCCGTCGCGCTCGAGCGAAACGAGCGCGACGCCGTCGGTCGGCTGTTCGCCCGCCGCCACCGCGCGGAGGGCGAGGGCACGCCGCTGGCGGAACGAGCCTTCGAACGCCGTCTGCTTCCGCAGCGGCTCGTAGCGTCGTCCACGCGACGGGCAGCTGCCGGCGAGCGGGCACACGTCGCACCGCGGGATGCGCGCGAGACAGATCGTCGCCCCGAGGTCGAACAGCGCCTGCGCGCACGACGCGTCGAACTG
>JAICUZ010000012.1 GCA_025935595.1 Burkholderiales bacterium | reverse complement strand
GTTCCAGACATCGAGCTCGATGAAGTCCGCTCCGATCTCGATCGCGCGCTCGAACGCCGCCAGGGTGTTCTCCGGCAACTCGGCCGAAGCCCCGCGGTGGGCGATCACGAGCACAGCGACTCCAGGACGCGAACGTCGATCCGGTCGACGAGCTCGTCCGCGGCTGCCATGCGCTTGGCGCCGAGCGTTCGGGTCAGCCCGACGACGTACGCGCCGGCGGCCTTCGCGGACGCCACTCCGACGTCCGTGTCCTCGAACACGAGCAGCTCTCCCGGTGGAAGGCCGAGACGCTCGGCTGCGAGCAGGTACGGCTGCGGGTCGGGTTTGCCGCGCGTGACGTCGTCCTGGCTGAGGATCACGGTGAACAGTTCCCAGAGGCTCGCGGCGCGAAGCACCGGCTCGATCTCGTTCCGAAGCGCAGCCGATACGACTGCGACGGGCATCCTCGCTGCCGCCCAGCGGACGGCGGCACGCACGTCCTCGTCGACCGTCGAGCCGTCGCAGACGAGTGCGTTGTAGCGCCGAACGCGTTCCCGGATCAGCTCGTCGTTCGAGTAGCCGAGCCACCGGTTGAACATCTCCTCGTCCGTGTGGCCGGCGAGGAGCTCGAAGTACTGAGCGGGTGAGAGCGGGTGGCCCAGCTCCGCGAACAGCTCCTCGTAGACGCGCGCGAGCACCCGCTCGTCGTCCGAGAGCGTTCCGTTGAAGTCGAAGACGACAGCCTGCACGTGTGCGAGCGTAACCGTCGGGGATGCCGACAACCGCGCTCGTCTTCGCACTCGCCGCCGCAGGGTTCCACGCGCTGTGGAACCTGCTGCTCGCCCGCGCCCGCGACGTCGAGGCCGCGGCCGCGGTCGCGCTGCTCACGGCCGAGCTCGTGTTCGCCCCGGTCGCCGTCGTCGTCTGGCAGGTCGATGCAGGCGTGTGGCCGTGGCTCGTCGGTAGCGGCCTCTTCGAGCTGGCGTACTTCGCGCTGCTCGCGACGGCGTACCGGCGTGCGCCTCTCTCCGTCGTCTATCCGGTCGCGCGCGGTGGCGCGCCGGTGCTGGTGCTCGTCGTCTCGGTGCTCGTGCTTGGCCACGGGACGAGCGCGACGCAGGTGCTCGGCATCTGCCTCGTCGTTGCGGGCGTGCTGCTGGTGCGCGGTCTCGGTCACGCTGACGCGGCGGGCCTCGCGTTCGGGTCGGCGATCGCCTGCTGTATCGCGGGGTACACGCTGATCGACAAGCACGGCATCGAGCACGCGAATCCGATCACCTATCTCGAGCTCTCCATGATCGGCCCGACGGTCGTGTATGTCGGTGTCGTCGCGCGCTTCAAGGACGTGCGGGCCGCGGTGAGCCCGGGATCGGTCGTCGCAGGGATCGCCACGTTCGTGGCGTACGGGTTCGTGCTGGCAGCCCTCGAGCGCGCGTCGGCCGCGTCGGTTGCCGCGGTCCGGGAAACGAGCGTCGTCGTCGCGGCTGCGCTCGCCGCGATCGTGCTGAAAGAACGTGTGACGCCGTGGCGCTTCCTCGGTGCAGTGACGGTCGTGGCCGGGATCGCGCTCTTGCGCTAGTGACGACGTGGGGGCGCATTGCGCCCCCACGTCTTTCGTGGCCTATTTACCGAGCCACTTGTTGACGACGGCCATGTGCGACTTCACGTACTTCTCGGCCGCCTTCTGCGGATCCATGTGCTGGCCCGCGATCCAGCTCGAGACCAGGTTCTGGTCGGCATTCGACGGCCACGCCCACCGCTTGAGAACCGCGACGGCGGGAGAGCCGCTCTTCACGAACTTCGTGCTGAACACCTTCTCCAGTGGGTAGCTGGAGTAGGCGCACCGGTACTTGGCGATCGGCGCGTTCGTCGTGCCGTCGTCCTCACAGCCCTTCATGCGCGCCGGCAGCTTCACCTCGGTGAGGTTGAGCTCTGCGTTCCGGTACTCCGGCGTCCACCAGTAGAAGATCACCGGCTTGCGCTGCGCGATCAGCTGGCTGTAGCGCGCCACCTCGGCGGTCTCGGCGCCGACTGTCACGTGCTTCAGCTTCAGGCCGAGTGCCTGGATCAGCTGCGTGTCCTTCTGCTCGTACGACGGGTCGCCGCCGAGGAACATCCCCTGCGGGGCCTCCGGAGACGCGAACACCTTCTCGTGTCCCTTGATGCCCTTCCACGTCGCGAACGACGGGTACTTCTGCAGCAGGTACTTGGGGATGAACCAGCCGATGTGCCCGGTGAGCCCGTTCGAACCCTCGAGCGTCACCGTCTTCTGCTTCGTGGCGTACTGCTTGTACTGCGCCACGTGCTGCCAGTCCTCCAGCACCGCAGACACCTTCCCCTGCGCCATCGCCTGGTAGACCGGGATCTCGGCGATGTCGGTGACCTTCACCTTGCAGCCGAGGTACTTCTCCAGCACGTACTTGGCGACGTAGGTGTTGGCCGTCGAGCCCGTCCACGCCTGCTCGTTCAGCGTGACCGTGCCGCAACTCGCCTTCGCCGCAGTCGGTCTTGCCGTCGCAGTGCTCGCGACGATCAGACCCGCAACCGCGGCGAGAGCCGCGACGACGCCAACCGCTCCGTAGAGCCACTTCCCCCTCAACTCCGACCTCCCTTCGCTGCACTTCGATTGCCTCTCGTGACACGGTCGAGTGCGATGCCCATCGCGAGGATGGCGATCGACGCAACCACACCGATGCCGAACTGGCCGCGCTGCAGCCCTGCAGCAACGGCATAGCCGAGGGCGCCCGAGCCGACGAGCCCGGCGATCACGACCACGGCCAGGACCATGATGATCCCCTGGTTGATCCCGAGCATGATCGCGTCGCGCGCGAGCGGGATCTTGACCTTGACCAGGGTCTGGAGCCGCGTCGCGCCGAACGCGCCGGCAGCCTCGACTGTCTCCGGCGCGACGTCGCGCACGCCGCGCTCGACAAGTCGCACGACGACCGGGAACGCGTAGAGCACCGAGGCGATCAGCCCGGGCACGTACGAGATCGGGAAGATGTACACGAACGGGATCACGTACACGAGCTGCGGGAGTGTCTGCAGCACGTCGTTGACCGGCCGGATTGCCCGGCTGACCCAGGGGATCTCCGCAGCGAGCACTCCGAGCACGATTCCGATCGCGACCGCGATCGCAGTCGCGACGAGCACCTGCGAGAACGTGTCCATCGCGTCCTGCCACTCGCCGATCGCGCCGATCAGCGCAAACATCAGGATCGTCGTGGTCGCGGGCCGCAGGCCGCTCAGCACGAATGCGATCGCGGCCAGGCCGGCGAGCGTGATGAACCATGGTGTCTCGACGAGGAACGTGTCGAGCGGCTGCAGCATGTGCGCGACGAGGAAGTTGCCGACCGGGTTCGTGATGTCCTTGAACAGGAACGTCGTCGGCTTCTGCACGTAATCGAGCGCGTTCTGGACCTGGGTGCGGAGCCAGTCCTGCGCCGTCCAGCGCGTGTAGGCGGAGCCGGCGGAGAGAAGATGGCCGAGGATCGCCGCGACCGCGATGCTGAGGAACACCGCTCCGGTCGCGAGCCGCGCACGTTTCCTGCCTGCGACGTCGAGATGCCGCTTGGCGGTGTCCGTCCGTTCGGCGATCGCCTCGGTCACCCGGTCGAGCGCGATCGCCATCACGACGATCGCGACGCCGGCGAGGATCGCGAGCGCCGGATCGGAGTTGAGCCCGTTCGTCACCGGCGCGCCGAGGCCGCCTTCGGTGTTGATCAGGCCTGCGATCACGACCATGGAGAGTGCGAACAGGATCGTCTGGTTGACCGACAACAGCAGCAGGCGACGCGCGAGCGGCAGCTGCACCTTCCAGAGCAGCTGCCGCTTCGTCGATCCGAGCGCCAACGCAGCTTCGACGGTGTTCGCCGGCACGCTGCGGATCCCGAGTGCCGTGATCCGCACCGCGGGCGGCACGGAGTAGACCATCGTCGTGATCACCGCAGCCGCCGGGCCGACCGAGAAGAAGATGACGACCGGCATCAGGTACGCGAATGCCGGCACGATCTGCATCGCGTCGAGCACCGGCGTGATCAGCCCGTTGAACCGGTCTGAGCGGCCGGCGACGATTCCGAGCGGAACGCCGACGAGCAGGGAGAGCGCGACCGCGACGAGCATCAACGCCAACGTCTGCATGCTGTCGTCCCAGAGGCCGAGCGCCGCGAACGACGCGAAGCTTCCGACCATGATCACGGCGGCGCGCCGGCCCCCGAACCGCCAGGCGAGCAGGCCGCCGAGCAGCGTCGTGCCGGGCCACGTGAGCCAGCTCGACAAGAGGTGATACAGCCAGCGGACGAGTGCGTCGAGGCCGCTCGAGATCCAGTGGATCAGGCGGTACGCGAAGTTCGGGTCGGTCTTCGCGCTCTCGGCGGCGAGCCAGTTCTGGATGTTGTCGAGGTAGTGGGTGAGCGAGTGCCACACGAGCGAGTCGGGCCACGACAGCGTGCGCGAGAGCGTCAGGTGGCAGATGACCATCGCGCCGACGATCGCGGCGACGATCGTCATGCGGCTCCGCCACCACGGCCGGTGCTCGAGGACGATCCCCGGTCTGGCCGCGATGCTGGAGGCGGCCACCGCGTTTACTCCTCGCCTGCGATCGCCGTCAGGACGGCGTCCTTGTCCACGACGCCGACGATCCGCCCGTCGTCGACGGCGCAACACGGCCGTTCGCTCGACGCGATCACGGGGACGGCGTTGCGCACGGTGGTCGCGACGTCGAGTCTCGGCCCGTCTTCCTCGCCGGCGCGCGCCTCGCGCATGATCCAGCGAAGCGTGAGGACGTGGCTGCGCGGGATATCGCGTACGAAGTTCTCGACGTATTCGTCCGCAGGCGAGCCGACGAGCTCCTCCGGGGTGCCCAGCTGGACGATCCGGCCGTCGCGCATGATCGCGATGCGGTCGCCGAGCCGTAGCGCCTCCGGCAGGTCGTGCGTGATGAACACCGTCGTCTTGCCGGTCTCCTCCTGCAGCCGGATCACCTCGTCCTGCATGTCGCGGCGGATCAGCGGGTCGAGCGCGCTGAACGGCTCGTCGTAGAGGAGCACCTTCGGGTCGACCGCGAACGCGCGCGCGAGCCCGACGCGCTGCTGCATCCCGCCGGAGAGCTCGCTCGGGAACTGGCTCGCTGCGTCCTCGAGGCCGACGAGCTTCAGCACCTCGCCGGCCCGCGCATGGCGCTGCGCCTTCGATACGCCCTGCACCTCGAGCCCGAACGCAACGTTGTCGAGGACGGTACGGTGGGCGAGCAGCCCGAAGTGCTGGAAGACCATCGACGACGTGTGGCGGCGCAGCTGCAGTAGTTCGTCGTGCGAGGCGGCGGTGACGTCACGGCCGTCGAGCTCGATACGCCCTGCCGTCGGCTCGATCAGCCGGATCAGCGTGCGCACGAGCGTCGACTTGCCCGAGCCGGAGAGGCCCATGACGACGAACACCTCGCCGGGGTACACGTCGAACGACACGTCGCGTACCGCCGCGACGCAGCCGGTCTTCGCGCGAAGCTCCGAGCGGGGCAGGTCTGCGTCCGGTGTGCCGACCACCTTGTCGGCGTTCCGGCCGAAGATCTTCCAGATCCCGTCCGCCTTGATGAGCGGAGGGCCGCTGTGTCGGTGCCCGTTAGAAGAGGCCGACTGTCTCACCCCGTTCGTCGATGTCGACGTTCATCGCGGCCGGCGTCTTGCCGTATCCCGGCATCGTCTGCATGTCGCCGCAGAGCGCGACGATCCAGCCGGCGCCCGTGTACGCGCGCAGGTCGCGGACGCCCACGGTGAACCCCACCGGCGCGTTCGCGAGCTTCGGGTCGTGCGAGAGCGAGAGATGCGTCTTCGCCATGCAGATCGGGAGCTCGGTCAATCCGAGCCTGGTGAACTCCTTGACCTTTGCACGTGCGGCCGGCTGAAGGAAGACCCCGTCGGCCCCGTACACACGCTTGGCGATCGCGTCGATCTTGTCCTCGATCGTCGCGTCGAGCGGATAGATGAAGTCGAAGTCGGTCTTCTCGTCGGCTGCGGCGGTGACGACCTCCGCCAGCGCCGCTGCGCCGGCGCCGCCGTGCAAGAACCCGTCGTTGACCTCGCAGCCGTAGGCGCCGCCCTCGAGCGCGAGCTTCTTCACCAGCTCGACCGACTCGTCGCTGTCGTCCGGGAACCGGTTGACCGCGACCACGGGATTGATCCCGAACTCGCGGACGATCCCGATGTGGCGCAGCATGTTCGCGGCCCCGGTCTCGATCGCATCGAGGCCGCCGTCGGGGTCCCCGGCGTGATGCTTGAGCGCCTTCACCGTGGCGACGAGGACGACCGCGTCCGGCCGGATGTGCCCGAGCCGGCAGACGATGTCCATGAACTTCTCCATCCCCATGTCCGAGGCGAAGCCGCTCTCGGTGACCACGTAGTCGGCGAGCTTCAGTGCCACGCGGTCTGCGACCAGGGAGTTGTTGCCGTGCGCGATGTTCGCGAACGGCCCGCAGTGGACGAAGGCGGGCTGCCCCTCCAGCGTCTGCACGAGATTCGGCTTGATCGTCTCCTTCAGCAGCACCGCCATCGAGCCTGCGGCGCCGATCTGCTCCGCGCTCACCGGCTCACCGCCGCGCGTCTGCGCAACGGTGATCGCGCCGAGGCGCTTGCGCAGGTCGAAGAGGTCGGCCGCGACCGCGACGATCGCCATCACCTCGGACGCCGCCGTGATGTCGAACCCGGTCTGCCGTGGGTATCCGTTCGCCTTGCCGCCCAGGCCGACGACGATGTCGCGCAGCGCCCGGTCGTTGATGTCCATGCACCGGCGCCAGCTGACGGAGAGCGGTTCGATGTCGAGTGCGTTGCCGTGCAGGATGTGCGCCTCGACCATCGCAGCGAGCAGGTTGTTCGCGGCCCCGATCGCGTGGATGTCGCCGGTGAAGTGGAGGTTCATGTCCTCCATCGGCACGACCTGCGTATAGCCGCCGCCGGCGGCGCCGCCCTTGATGCCGAACACCGGCCCGAGCGACGCCTCGCGGATGCAGAGCGCGACGTTCTTCCCGAGGTGGCCGAGCCCCTGCGTGACCGACACCGACGTCGTGGTCTTGCCTTCACCCGCCTTCGTCGGCGTGATCGCGGTGACGTTGATCAGCTTGCCGTCGGGCCGGTCGGCGAGACGGTCGAGCACGTCGAGCGAGACCTTCGCCTTGTACTTGCCGTACGGGTCGATCTCGTCCGGCAGCAGCCCGGCCTCCTCTGCGATCTCGGTGATGGGACGGAGCGTCGCGTCCTGCGCGATCTCGAGCGACGAGGGCATCGTGGCCGACAAAGGCGGTCCTTTCACGAGGGGATGCCTAATATATCTCGATGGCGAATGCAATCCTCTCTCCGCGAACGGGAAAAGCGGCGTCGTTCGCCGACCGCGCGTACTACGCGATTCGCGAGCTGATCGTGACACTCGAGCTGCCGCCCGGGGCCGTCGTGCGCGAGCCCGAGCTGACCGAGCGGCTCGGCATCGGCCGCACGCCGGTGCGGGAGGCGCTTCGCCGGCTCGCGCAGGAGCGCCTCGTCGAGGTGTTCCCGCGGCGCGGGATGTTCGTGACAAAGGTCGACGTCCGCGATCTCGCGCGGCTCTGCGAGGTGCGCGTCGCGCTCGAGCCCGAGGCAGCGCGGCTCGCTGCCGAGCGCGCGACGCAGGCAGATCTCGCCGAGCTCCAGGGTGTTCTCGCCGAGCTCGGCGGACCGCGCAAGCGCGACCCGCGCGCGTTGATCGACCTCGACGAGCGGATCCACCGCGCGATCTACCACGCGAGCCACAACCCCTATCTGGCGGAGACGCTCGAGGAGTACTACGCCCACGCCCTCCGCATCTGGATGGTCGCGCTCGCGCGCACCGACATCGGTGCCGCGGTGGGGGGACACCATGCCGTGCTCGAGGCGGTCGTGCGTGGCGACGGCGCGCGCGCGGCCCGTCTCATGCGCGAGCACGTCGAGTCGTTCGAGCACACCGTGCGTGACGTCCTGCTCGCGGAGTGATATATCAGCGGTATGACTGACTCCTCCGCGCTGCCCGTGAGCGCCCGCGCCGTCGTCGTCGGCGCCGGCATCGTCGGATCGAGCCTCGCCTATCACCTCGCCCGGCTCGGCTGGCGCGACCTCGTCCTGGTCGACAAGGGGCCGCTCCCGAATCCAGGCGGCTCGACCGGCCATGCGTCGAACTTCATCTTCCCGGTCGACCACTCGAAGGAGATGACGCAGCTCACCGCGGACTCCGTCCGGCAGTACAAGGAGTGGGACGTCTTCACCGAGAGCGGCGGCATCGAGGTCGCGCGCAACGAGGAACGCATGCAAGAGCTGCAGCGGCGCATGTCGTCGGCGAAGGCGTGGGGGATCGAAGGCTGCGAGATCATCTCGCCGGCGCGCGTGAAGGAGCTCGTGCCGTACATCGAGGAGTCGGTGATCGTCGGCGGCTTCTACACGAAGGGCGTCGGCATCGTCGACTCGCTGCGGTTCGGGACGATCGCCCGCGAGAAGGCGCAGGAGCTCGGCGCGCTGCAGGTGTTCGCAAACACCGAGGTGCTCGGGATCGAGGTCGAGGGCGGCCGGGTCACGGGGATCCGCACGACGAAGGGCGACATCGCAACCGACACGATCGTCGTCTGCTGCGGCGTCTGGGCGCCGAAGATCGCGCGCATGGCGGGCGCGTCGATTCCGCTCACGCCCGCCGTGCACCAGATGATCGACGTCGGTCCGGTTCCGCACTTCAAGGACACGCAGGGCGTGATCGAGTTCCCGATCGTCCGCGACATGGACACGAACATGTACGAGCGCCAGGACGGAAGCGGGCTCGAGATCGGCTCGTACGCTCACCGCGCGATCCTCCACGACCCCGAGGACATTCCTTCGAACGAGGAGGCGGCACTGTCGCCGACCGAGCTGCCGTTCACGCAGGAGGACTTCGAGAAGCAGATGGAAGATGCGCTCGAGCTGATCCCCGACGTGCTGAACGACGAGTCGGTCGGGATCAAGTACGCGATCAACGGCCTCCTGTCGCTGACGCCCGACGGCTTGCCGCTGCTCGGCGAGACGCCGGAGGTCAAGGGTCTGTGGTCGGCGGCCGCCGTGTGGGTGAAAGAGGGGCCGGGCGTCGGTAAGGCGATGGCCGAGTGGATGACGCACGGCGAGTCGGAGATCGACCTGCAGTCGTCCGACATCGCGCGCTTCTACGAGTGCCAGAAATCGCGGACGCACATCCGCGCGCGCGCGGCGGAAGGCTTCAACAAGACCTACGGCATCGTGCATCCGAGCGAGCAGTGGGAGTCGAACCGGGGAGTCCGGCTGTCGCCGTTCTACGAGCGCGAGCAGGCGCTCGGCGCAGTCTTCTACGAGGCTGCGGCGTGGGAGCGGCCGCACTGGTATCAGTCGAACGAGAAGCTGCTGGAGGAGTTTGGCGAACGCATCAACCGGCGCGAGGCCGAGTGGGAGTCGCGCTGGTGGTCGCCGATCATCAACGCCGAGCACCTCGCGATGCGCGAGCGCGCCGCGATGTTCGACCTCACCGCGTTCTGCATCTTCGACGTGCTCGGCCCGGGGGCGCTCGAGTGCGTCCAGACGGTCTCGACGCGCCAGATGGACGTGGGGCACGGAAAGGTCGTCTACACGCCCGTGCTCTCGCCGAGCGGGACGTTCAAGAGCGACCTGACCGTAATGCGGCTCGGCGACGAGCACTTCCGCGTCGTCACGGGCGGCGCCCATGGAATGGCGGACCTGAAGTGGTATGCAGACCATGCACCGGAAGGGACGACGGTCGTCGACCTCACCTCTGCGTACACGACGCTCGGCCTCTGGGGGCCGCGCTCGCGCGACATCCTCGCGTCGTTGACGCGCGACGACGTGTCGCACGCCGGCTTCCCGTTCGGCACGTGTCGCCCGATCGAGCTCGACTCGCTGCGTGTCCTCGCGTCGCGCATCTCGTACGTCGGCGAGCTCGGCTGGGAGCTCTACGTGCCGATCGAGCAGGGCGCGAAGCTCTGGGACCTGGTGTGGGAGGCGGGGCAGGCACACGGCGTCGTCCCCGCGGGCATCGGCGTCTACGGCACGACCGGCCGCCTCGAGAAGTGCTACCGCGCGTTCGGGTTCGAGCTCGACGCCGACTTCACCGTCGTCGAGGCCGGCATGGCGCCGCCGAAGGTGAAGGGCGCGGACTTCGTGGGCAAGGAGGCGCACCTCCGTCACCGCGAGTCCGACCCCGTTGCGATCCTTTGCACGCTGACGGTCGACGACCACACCTCGAAGTCAGGCCAGAAGCGCTACATGCTCGGCCGGGAGCCGATCCTCGCCCGCGACGGCTCACGGCTCGTCGACGCGCACGGCCGCGGCTCGTACGTGACGAGCGCGGGTGCAGGCCCGTCGATCGGCAAGCACATCCTGATGGCGTACCTGCCGCCCGAGAACGCGAACGTGGGCGAAGAACTTCTCGTCGAGTACCTCGGCGAGCAGTACCCGGTGACGGTGCAGTGCAACGACGCGACCGCGGTGTTCGATCCGGAGAACACGAGGGTGCGAGCGTGAGGATCTTGGTCTGCGTGAAGCGGGTGCCGATCACCGGCGGTCGCATGGTGCTGACCGCCGACGAGCAGGCGATCGAGACGAAGCACCTCGGGTTCACGATCTCGCCGCACGAGGAGTGCGGTGTGGAGGAGGCGGTGCGGATCGTCGAGGCCGGCGGAGGCGAGGTCGTGGTCCTCACGCTCGGGCCTGAGGAGGCGGCGGAGCAGATCCGGGACTGCATGGCGATCGGCGCCGACCGCGGCATCCACCTCGTCTCGAGCGAGGAGTGGGACCCGCAGGCGACCGCGGCTGCGATCGCCGACGCGATCCGCGCCGAGGACCCGTTCGACCTGATCGTGTTCGGCAACGAGTCGGCGGACGCGGGCGGGTATCAGGTTGGGATCCGCGTGGCGTATGCGCTCGGGCTCCCGGTCGTGACGGGCCTCAAGGGGCTGACGGTGGACGCCGGCCGTGCGCGCTGCGAGCAGGAGGTGCCGGGCGGCCGCGACGTGTACGACGTCGCTCTCCCTGCGGTCGTGTCGGTGAAGGAAGGCTTGAACCTCCCGCGCTACCCGTCGGTGCCGGCGAAGCTGCGCGCGAAGTCGAAGCCTCTGGACGCGCGTCTGGTCGAGCGGCCCGTGTCGAAGCTCGAGAAGCTGCGGCTCGTCGTCCCGGAGGGCTCCCACAAGCAGGCGGAGATCCTGGGGGAGGGCCCGGCGGCGGCGCCGCGCGTCGTCGAGGTAATGCAGCAGCTGGGAGTCGCATGACGCTCGTCTTCATGGAGAGTGCCGACGACGAGCTGTCGCGGCAGGCGCTGACTCTCGCGCAGTCGCTCGGCGGCGACGTGCGCGCGGTGACGATCGACGGTCCGTACGCGCCGTCCGTATGGGCGGCCGCGATCGTCGAGGCGGCGGGCGGAGACGACATCGTCGGCCCGGGCTCGGACCGCGGCAACGAACTGCTGGCGCATGCCGCGGCGCAGCTCGACCTGCCGTTCGCCGCGAACGTGAGCGAGATTCAGGGTGACGAGCTGACCCGCCTGCGCTGGGGCGGCACGCTGCTCGAAGAGGCGAGGCTGCACAGCGACCGCCGACTGCTCAGCTCCGCGCCGTTTGCCTTCGCCCCAGCGACCTGGGGACAAGAAGTTGCCGTTTTGACACCCTCGTTTGGCGACGGTGTCCAGGTCGTGGACCACGTCGCACCGGACATGGGCGGAAAGGTCTCGCTCGCCGACGCCAAAGTCGTCGTCTCGGGTGGGCGCGGCGTCGGGTCCGCGGAAGGGTTCGCGATCCTCGAAGAGCTCGCGGCACTGCTCGACGCCGCCGTCGGCTGCTCGCGCGTCGTCACGAGCGCCGGCTGGCGGCCGCACTCCGACCAGGTCGGCCAGACGGGCACGAAGGTCTCGCCCGACCTCTACATCGCCTGCGGGATCAGCGGCGCGACGCAGCACATCGCCGGCTGCAAGGGCGCGAAGGCGCTGCTTGCGATCAACGCCGACAAGGAGGCGACGATCTTCGCGCACGCCGACTACGCCGTGATCGGCGACCTGCACGAGATCGTCCCTGCGATCACCGCCGAGCTCAGGAAGGTCAAAGGCTCATAGCTACCGTCGCCGGCGCGGTCGCCCTCGCGGCGCTGCTCGCCGTCGCCGGCCGGTTGTTCGCGCGGCGCGCGTTCTTCCTGTTACGCCTCGTTCGGGCGGCGAGGCCGCTCGACCGCACCGACGACGTCCCTCACCGCGTCAAGAACGAGGCGACGATCGTGCTCGGCCAGCGCAAGCTCTTCCAACGGCTCGTGCCGGGCGTGATGCACGCACTGATCTTCTGGGGGTTCCTCGTCCTGTTCCCGACGATCGTGATGGCGGGGATCGGCGCGATCGACCGTGACTGGTCCTTCCCGTGGCTCGGTCGCCAGGGGTGGTACATGGCGATGGTCGACGTCTTCATCCTCGCCGTGCTCGCCGGGATCGCGGTCGCGTTCTGGATCCGCAAGATCGTCAGGCCGCGCCGCTTCGACGGCTCGCACCTCGGCGAGGCCGACTTCATCCTGTTCCTGATCGGGCTCGTCGTCCTGACGCTCCTCGGCTGGCATGCGTCGCGCATCGCCGCCGGTCTGAACGAGTGGCCGGCGCACTGGTCGTTCCTCTCGAACGCCGTCTCGCACCTCGTCGGCGCCGGGGCCTCGGCACGCGAGCGCACCTTCGTGTGGGCGCACGTCTGCGTGATCCTCACGTTCCTCTGCTACCTCCCGTACTCCAAGCACCTGCACATCGCGACGGCGGCGGTCAACGTCTTCTTCTCGCGTACGCGCCGGCGGGGCAGGCTCGAGCCGCTGCGCTTCGACGTGCCGGAGGCGGAGATGCGCTTCGGCGCCGGCACGATCCGCGACCTCACGTGGAAGGAAATGGTCGACTCGTTCTCGTGCACGGAGTGCGGCCGCTGCCAGGACGTCTGCCCCGCGTACGCGACCGGGAAGTCGCTGTCGCCGAAGCTCGTGATCATGGGAATCCGCGACCAGGTCTTCGCGGAAGGGCCAAACCTCCTCGCGGGCGGCGACCTGACGCCGATCGCAGGCAACGGAGTGCCCGAGGACATGATCTGGGACTGCGTCACCTGCGGCGCGTGCGTGCACGAGTGCCCGGTCTCGATCGAGCACATCGACCACATCGTCGACCTGCGCCGCGATCTCGTGATGATGCAGTCGAGCTTCCCCAGCGAGGCGGAGTCGATGCTGCGCGACGTCGAGCGGGTGGGGAATCCGTGGGGTAAGCCGCAGGGAGACCGCGAGGCGTGGGCGGAAGGTCTCGGTGTGCGTGTCGTCGCCGAGGGCGACCCGGCGCCGGAGATCCTCTACTGGGTCGGCTGCGCCGCCGCGTACGACGAGCGCGCGCGCGTGGCCGCCGAGTCGACGGTGAAGCTGCTGCAGAAAGCAGGCGTCGACTTCGCGATCCTCGGCGCGCGCGAGTCGTGCACCGGCGACCCTGCGCGGCGGATGGGCAACGAATACGTGTTCCAGGCGTATGCGGAGCAGAACGTCGCGACGCTGAACGAGACCGGCGTGACGAAGATCGTCGCGAGCTGCCCGCACTGCCTCAATTCGCTCGGCAACGAGTACCCGGACTTCGGCGGCCGCTACGAGGTGATGCACCACACGCAGCTGCTCGCCGAGCTCCTGCGCGAGGGCAAGCTCGAGCCGGTGAAGAGCGAGACGGAGATCACCTATCACGACTCCTGCTACCTGGCCCGGCACAACGACGTGGCGGCCGAGCCGCGCGAGCTCGTCGCCGCAGTCGGCAAGCCGGTCGAGATGGAGAAGCGCGGCAAGCGCACGTTCTGCTGCGGCGCCGGCGGTGCGCACATGTGGATGGAGGAGCGCGGCTCGCCGATCAACGAGGAGCGTGTTCGCCAAGCGGCCGAGACCGGGGCTGAGACGCTCGCGGTCGCGTGCCCGTTCTGCACGGTGATGCTCGACGACGGCGTCCGGGCGAGCGGCAAGCAGTTGCGCGTGGTCGACGTCTCGACGCTGCTGCTCGAGCAGGTGTCTGACACCTAAGGTGTCAGACACCATGCGGGAAGGCATCGACAAACGCGCCATGACCGCTCTTTCGGGAGGTCATCTGGCAGTCGACTTCGCGTCCGGCAGCGTGCCGGCGCTGATCCCGTTCCTGACCGACCGATTCGACCTGAACTATGCGCTCGCGGCGATGCTGCTGCTCGCATCGACCGTCTCGTCGTCGCTCGTTCAACCGCTCTTCGGCCTCTGGTCGGACCGCCGTGGCGCGTTGTGGCTGATCCCGGGCGGGACGATCCTCGCCGCCATCGGCATCGGGCTCGCCGCCGTCACGCCGTGGTACCCGCTTGTGCTCGTGCTCGTGTTCGCGGGCGGGCTCGGCGTCGCAGCGTTCCATCCCGAAGGTGCGAAGTACGCGGCGTATGCGAGCGGGAAGAAGCGTGCAAGCGGGATGTCGTACTTCAATATCGGCGGCAACACCGGCTACGCGCTCGGTGCGTTCGTCACGGGGCTGTTCATCTCGGCGATCGGCCTCGGCGGCGGTCTGGTGGCGATGATTCCCGTCGCAGTCGCGGCCGCGATCCTTCTGCGCGTGATGCCGCAGTTCGCGGCGTTGCATCCCGTCCGCCGAGCCGACGCCGCATCGAGCGGACAGGACGACCGGCACGCTATGGCGCTGCTCGGCGCCGTGATCGCTCTGCGTTCGATCCCGTGGTTCACCTTGCTCGCCTTCGTGCCGCTGTGGGTCGAGTCGCTCGGCCATTCCAAGGAGTACGGCAACCGCCTGCTCTTCCTGATGCTCCTCGCCGGGGCAGCGGGAACGCTCACGCTCGGTCCGGTTGCCGACCGGATCGGTCTCCGCCGGACGCTCGTCGTCACGCAGGCACTCATCCCGCCGCTGTTGCTCGTATTCATCTATGTCGGCGGAGTCGTCGGGGCGATTGCGCTGCTGCCGGTCGGCGTCTGCGTCGTCGGCACGTTCGGCGTGACGATGGTGTTGAGCCAGCTGTATCTCCCTCGACACATCGGCATGGCCTCGGGCCTCTCCGTCGGCCTGGCAATGGGCATCGGCGGCACGGCGGCGGTCGTGCTCGGCGCGGTCGCCGACGTAGTCGACCTCAAGACGGCGCTCACGATCAGCGCGATCGCGCCGGCACTTGGCGTGTTCGTCTGCATGCGGCTCCCGCGCCCGGCCACGCCTGCGCGGCGCGTCGTCGAGCCCGTGGCCGTCGACTGATGGCCGGGTCGGGCTCGTTCTCGGTCTAGGGTGAGCCGAGGTCGCGACCGAAGATCACGTGCTCGCCGATCGGCACGAAGCCGAGCTTGCGGTTCACCGCGCGCATCGAGACGTTCTCTTCGGCATTGGAGGTCGTGACGCGGGTGACGCCACGCGAAGCCGCGGCTCGCAGCGCGACGCATTTGGCCGCGGTGGCCAGCCCGCGGCCTCGGTAGTCGCGGCGTGTTCCCGTGAATCCGTGCTGAGCCCGGTCGTCGACGAGGCGCATCTCCGTGAACGCGACTACACGATCGCCTTCGCAGACCACGGTGCTCACCTGGAAGTCGACGTCCGGATGACTCCACTCGCTGATGAAGTCGTCGTACGGGATGCTGTCGATCGGCTCCGGCCGCGGCTCGTCGCGAGCCGCTTCGACGACGGCGTCGTAGACCGCCTCCGGTCCCGCCTCGGCCATCGGCGCGAAGTGGAAGCCGGCGGGCAGCGATGCTTCCGGGATCGTGCGCGGGTCGACCGCGATCAGCGGGCCGGTGAGCTTGCGCTCCCAGCCGCGAGCCGTCGCCCAGCGCTCGCCCTCTTCGCTGAACCGAACGAACCCGGTCGCTCGTGTCGCGCCGACGCCCTCGAGCGTTTGCAGCAGGGCATCCAGTAGCGCGCTGCCGATTCCCTGTCGACGACGTGAACCGGCGACGGCGACGCCGCACCACGCTGCGCCCGGGCTGGACGTCCACCGATTCAGCCCGCACACGCCGACCCCGACCACCTCGGACCCGTCGGCGGCGACGAGGTGGAGGGCATGCTCGTCGGGCGCGGCGGTGTGCCGCCAGTGGATCCATCCGGCCTCGGAGATGACGCGGGCGTCGTCGGCCTCGCGGATGATCCGGCAGACCGCCGTGGCGTCCGTGTCGACTGCAGGTCTGATCTCCATCGGAGGCGACTCTATGTCGGATTCCATCCGCCTTGACAAACGTGGAACAGATGTTCCACCATATGGGCTGTGCCGACCGAGACGGGCACGCAGGCGATCGACCGCGCCGCCGAGCTCCTCGCGCGCGTCGTCGAGGCGCACCGTCCGCTCGGCGTGGGGGAGCTCGCTGCCGACACCGGCCTCCCGAAGAGCACTACCTCGCGACTCGTCGGGGCGCTCGAGCGCCGTGGCCTCGTCCAGCGCGCCGGCGACCGGCGCGTCGCGCCCGGGCCGGTGCTGCTCCGCTTCGCCCATCGCGATACGAGCGCCGGGATCGTCGAGCTCGCGGCGCCCGCGCTGCGCGCGCTCTCAGAGCTCTCCGGCGAGACGATCAACCTCGGTGTCCCGACGCCGCTCGGTGTCGAGCATCTCGCGCAGGAGGACTCGCGCCACTTCGTCGGCGGCACGAACTGGATCGGCCGGCGCGTGCCGTACGAGTCGACCGCGAACGGCAAGGTGCTGCACGCGTTCTCCGCCGAACGGCCTACGGATGCGCGGGCGATCCGCGCGCAGGGCTACGCGGTCGCCGTCGACGAGCTCGAGCGTGGACTGTCCGCGCTCGCGGCTCCCGTCTTCGGCCCCGACGGTGTCGCCGTCGCCGCGCTCTCGATCTCCGGCCCAACGATTCGCCTCACCCGCGACCGCATCGCCGAGCTCGCCCCCGCGCTCGTCGAGCAGGCGCAGTCCCTGTCCGAGCGCCTCGGCGCACAAACCAGAGGAGCGGCATGACGCACGAAGAGATCCTCCAGGGCCTGTACGACCACACGCTCATCGGCAACGCCCCTGAGGTGAAGGACCTCGTGAACCAGGGGCTCGCGGACGGGCTCGGCCCCGAGAGCATGCTGTACGACGCACTGATCCCGTCACTCGAGGAGGTCGGCGCGCGGTTCGAGCGCGGCGACTACTTCGTCCCGGAGATGCTGATCGCGGCGCGCGCGATGCAGGGCGCGCTCGACATCCTGCGACCGCTGCTCGCGGAGACGGGGGCGAAGCCGATCGGGACGTACGTGATGGGCACCGTCAAGGGCGACGTCCATGACATCGGCAAGAACCTCGTCAACATCATGCTCGAGGGCGCCGGCTTCACGGTCTACGACCTCGGCGTGAACGTCGCGCCCGAGAAGTTCGTCGAGATGATCAACGAGCACCAGCCCGACATCGTCGGCTTCTCGGCGTTCCTGACGACGACGATGCCGATGTTCAAGGCGAACATCAATGCGCTGCAGAAGGCGGGCATCCGGGACGCCGTGATCGTGATGGTGGGCGGCGCGCCGGTGACGCAGGAGTACGCCGACGCGGTCGGTGCCGACGGCTATGCCGCCGATGCGTCGACGGCGGTTCGCCTGGCCAAGGACCTGATCGAGAAGCGGCGCTCTGCGGTCGCAGTGTGAAACCGCTCGCCCTCATCGAGGCCGCGGTCAAGAAGCCGGTCTTCGGCTGCCAGATGTGCGGCCAGTGCGTCCTGCACTCGACCGGGATGACCTGCCCGATGAACTGCCCGAAGTCCCTGCGCAACGGACCGTGCGGCGGCGTCCGTCCCGACGGGCACTGCGAGGTGAAGCCGGAGATGCGCTGCGTGTGGGTGAAGGCCGTCGAGCGGGCGCCGAAGACGCCGTGGGCGCACGAGATCGCCGACATCCGCAAGCCGGTCGACAACCGGCTGTGGAACACCTCGTCGTGGGCGAACCTGCTGACGAAGCGCGACAAGGTCGCGCCCAAGGGGTGGCGTGTCGAGGCTTGAGGAGGCGATCGCCGCCGGCCGCTTCATCGTGACGGCGGAGCTCCTGACCATCAACGCGGGCGGTCTCGACGCCGTGCACCGCCACTTCGAGCCGTTTGAGGATTTCGTCGACGCCGTCAACGCGACCGACAACACCGCGGCACACGCGCATGCTTCGCCGCTCGCGGTCGCGATCGCGTTGAAGCAGCTCGGCATGGAGCCCGTGATGCAGCTTGTCTGCCGCGACCGCAACCGCCTCGCGCTGCAGGCGGAGATCGCGGGTGCCGCGCTCCACGGTATCGAGAACATCTGCTGTCTCACGGGCGATGACGTCACCGCCGGCGACGAGCCGGAGGCGCGGCGCGTCTTCGACCTCGACTCGATCCAGCTGCTCGCCGTCGCCGAGTCGATGCGCAAGGGCCGCTACCTCTCGGGCCGCAGGCTCGACCCGCCGCCGCACCTCTTCCTCGGCGCCGTCGAGAACCCGCAGGCGCCACCGGTGCACCATCGCGTCGACCGTGCGCTCAAGAAGGTCCGCGCCGGCGCGCGATTCCTGCAGCTGCAGGTCGTGTTCGACATCGATCCACTCATGAGCTTCATGATCGAGGCGGGACAGAAAGGTCTTGCGGAGCGTGCGGCGATCCTGCCCTCGATCTGCCTCGTTCGGTCGCCGGGGGCGCTGCGCTTCATCGATGAGCGCGTCCCCGGAATCAGCGTGCCCGAGGACGTGATCGAACGGTGCGAACGTGCCGCCGACCCCGAGGCCGAGTGCTTCGACGTCGCGTGCGAGCTCGCCGACGCCGCTCGTTCGCTTCCAGGTGTTCGCGGGCTCCACCTGATCAGCTTCCGGAAGGAGGCGGGCATCGCTCGTCTGTGCGCCCGCCTCGGCATCCCCACGCGAGAAGAAAGGGAGACGATTGGAAACGGTTCTCGAGTCGCCGTCTAGCACGGTGGTGATCGGCCCAGGCCGCCCGTTCTGTGTGATCGGCGAGCGCATCAATCCGACCGGCCGCAAGAAGTTCCAGGCGCAGCTCCAGCAGGGCGACCTCTCGCGCATCGAGATCGACGTCGCCCAGCAGACGCCCCTCGCCGACATGCTCGACGTCAATGTCGGCGACCCGCTCGCGGACGAGATCGAGCTGATGCGTCAGGCGATCCCGCTCGTCCAGTCGCTCACCGACCTGCCGCTCGTGATCGACTCGTCCGTGATCGAAGCGCTCGAAGCCGGGCTCTCCGCGTACCAGGGCAAGGCGCTCGTCAACTCCGTCACCGGTGAGGACGAGCGGCTCGAGGCGATCCTGCCGATCGTCGCGAAGCACGGCGCGGCGGTGATCGGCCTCGCGAACGACGACGAGATCCCGATGGAGCCCGAGCGACGGCTCGAGGTGGCGAAGAAGATCGTGTCGGTCGCCGGCGACCACGGCATCAAGCCGGAGGACGTCGTCATCGACCCGCTCGCGATGCCGGTCGGCGCCGAGCCGCGCGCGGTGACGCTCTTCGTCGAGACCCTGAAGCTGCTCCGCGACGAGCTCGGCGTCAACACGACGTGCGGCGCGTCGAACACGTCGTTCGGGCTGCCGGGACGCGAGACGCTCGGCGGCTCGTTCCTTGCGATCGCTGCGAGCCACGGGTTGACGAGCGCGATCATGGACGCGCGATCCGTCGAGGTCGTCGAGGCGGTGCGCGCATCCGACTTCCTGCTCGGCAAGGACGAGTGGGGGTCGAACTGGATCGCGGCGTACCGCAGGAAGCAGGCGGCGGCCGCCGCGTGAGCTTGCCGGAGCCGATCATCGAGGAGGCGCACCCGGACCGCGTTCGGCTCGTCTTCCGCCAGTCCGACGGCGCGACGAAGGAGGCGCGCGTCCCGGCCGGCACGACGCTGTTCGACTGCGCAAGCTGGAACGGGATCGCCATCGACTCGACCTGCGGCGGTCACGGCACGTGCAAGAAGTGCAAGGTGCGCGTGTCCACGGGTGAGCAGGCGGTGTCGAGCGTCGATCCGCGTGCGTTCTCCCCGGACGAGCTGCGCGCGGGCTGGCGGCTCGCGTGCCGTGCGAACGCGGAGCACGACGTGGTCGTCGAGGTGCCGCCGCTGCAGACGCGGCCGAAGGCCGCGCTCGCCGGCGTCGGCCGGCACGTGATTCTCCGGCCGGCGGTGCAGAAGCGCTACCTCGAGCTCACCGAGCCGACGCTCGAGGACCAGACCTCCGATCTCGAGCGCGTCCTGGCCGGCATGGACGACGTCGAGCTCCGCGTACCGCTCGAGATCATGCGCACGCTCGGGCGCACGCTCCGCGAATCCGATTGGAACGTGACCGCGGTGTTCGTCGACGACCTCCTCGTCGACGTCGAGCCCGGTGACACGAGCGACCGCCGTTACGCGATCGCGTACGACCTCGGCACGACCACAGTCGTGGCGACGCTCCTTGACCTGGAGACCGGCCAGCCGGCCGCGGTGCGCTCGATGCTGAACAAGCAGCAGCCGTTCGGCGCCGACGTCATCTCGCGCATCAGCGCGACGATGATGGACGCCGACGCGCTCGCGCGTCTTCAGACGTCGGCACACGAGACGCTGATGCAGCTGACGAGCGAGGTGTGTGAGGAAGCGGGCGTCGACGCGGCGGAGGTCTACGAGATCGTCGTCACCGGCAACGTGACGATGATCCAGCTCGCGCTCGGCATCGACCCCGAGCCGCTCTCGATGGCTCCGTTCACGATCGCGTCACGCCGGCTGCCGGAGGCGGAGGCGACCGACTTCGGGATCACGGTGCACGAGCGCGCGCCCGCGGTGCTGTTCCCCGCCCTCGGCGCCTACGTCGGGCCCGACATCGTCGCCGGCGTGCTCGCAACGGGGCTCACGCTCGACAAGCGGACACGGCTGTTCATCGACGTCGGCACGAACTCGGAGATCGTGCTCGGGTCGTCGGAGCGCGCGCTCGCGTGCGCGGCACCTGCGGGGCCGGCGTTCGAAGCGGCGCAGATCCGGTGCGGCATGCGGGCCGCGGACGGCGCGATCGAGGGTGTGAAGATCGTCGACGGCGACGTGCAGCTGACGGTGATCGGAGACGTCGAGCCGCTCGGCCTGTGCGGCTCCGGTCTCGTCGACGCGGTCGCCGAGCTCGTCACCGCCGGGATTCTCGACCACTCCGGCCGCTTCGTTCTCGGCTCCTCTGATCGCCTTGGGAAGATCGGCGAAGAGAACGTCTACTACCTGTCGCCCGACGTGTTTCTCTCGCAGCGCGACGTGCGCGAGCTCCAGTTCGCGAAGGCCTCCATCGCGACGGGTTGGACGATCCTCTGCAACGACCTGGGCATCGACCCGTCGGAGGTCTCGCAGGTGCTCCTCGGCGGCTCGTTCGGCTCGTACCTCACTGCCGCGAGCGCGGTGAAGATCGGGCTCGTGCCGCGCCTGCCGCTGCCGCGCATCGTGGCCGCCGGCAACGTCGCCGGCGAAGGCGCGAAGATCGTGGCCCTGTCGGTGACCGAGCGCGCCGCGGCGAACGCGGTCCTCGACGAGGTCGCGTACGTGGAGCTGTCCGGCCGCGCGGACTTCAACGACCTGTTCATCGACCAGCTCCAGTTCCCCGGATGAGCCGTACGATCGTCGCCTGCGGTGCGCTCGCGCTGCACATCGACCAGATCGCGAAGCGGCGCGGCTGGGATCTCGAGGTGCGGCCGCTGCCGCCCGAGCTCCACAACCGGCCGGAGCGGATCCGCGACGCGCTCGGCGACGGCGTCGACCTCGTCGGCTACGCCGACTGCGGCACGCGCGGTGCTCTCGACGGCCTGCCGAGGCTCGCCGGCCCGGACTGCTACGGGATCCTCGGCGGGTTCGACCAGCACGAGGCGGGGACCTACTACCTCACCGACTTCCTCGTCCGCTCGTTCGACCGCGTGGTGTGGCGCGGGCTCGGCCTCGACAGGCACCCGGAGCTCCGCGACGACTACTTCGGCAACTACGAGCGCGTCGTCTGGCTCGCGCAGGCGCCGACTGCGACGTTGCAACGGAAGGCGGAGGCCGCTGCTCGGAAGCTTGGTCTGCCACTCGAGATCCGCGTGACTGGCGACTCCGGTTTGGAACGTGCCCTGGAACGACTCCTGGAGGAGACCCCTTGCTGATCAACGAGATGCCGCGCTACGAGATCCTCGACGAGTCGTCCATGCAGGAGCTGGAGCGCGGCTGGCGGCGCATCGTCAGTGAGCTCGGACTCGACTTCGGGACCTCCGAGCCGCATGAGGAGTCGGTCGCGCTGCTCGAGGCGGCCGGACAGAAGGTGGAAGGGCAGCTCGTCAAGCTCGACCCCGACTGGATCCTCGAGCAAGTTGCCAAGGCGCCGCGCGAGTTCGACCTGCAGGCGCGCAACCCCGAGCGCACGATCCACGTCGGCGGCAACCACATGGCGTTCGGCGCGGTCTACGGCTGCCCGTTCGTGCGCGAGGGGCTCGAACGACGTGAGGCGACGTATGCCGACTTCGAGAACCTCGTGCGGCTGTCGCAGGCGTTCCCGCAGCTCGACACGCCGGGCGGGACGATCTGCGAGCCGAACGACAAGCCGCTCGACTCGCGGCACCTCGACATGGTCTACGCGCTGCTGACCCTCTCCGACAAGCCGTTCATGGGCTCGGTCACGTCGGGGCCGAACGCCGCGGACACGATCGCGATGGCGGAGATGGTGTTCGGGCGCGAGTCGCTGGAGGCGAGCCCGGCGATCATCTCGTTGATCAACGTCAACTCGCCGCTTCGCT
>JAICUZ010000139.1 GCA_025935595.1 Burkholderiales bacterium | reverse complement strand
GCGACGAGCACCGCGCCGAGCGCGATCTCGAGTGATGTGCGCAGCCCGTCGAGGAGGCGGATCAGCTCGTCGCGGCCGATCGGGCCGTCCGCGCCGAGCACGAACAGCTCGGTCTTCGTGCCCTTCGGCGCCGGCAGCAGGTTGCCGTAGTCGCCCAACGGCGGATTCGACGGGTTCGGGACGTGCGTCCACGGCCCGACCGGCTTCTGCCCGCTGCCCGCCGCATAGATGAACGGCTGGTCGCCGTTGTGCCCGACGAGGCGGGTCACGACCGCACTGCCGAAGAGCGCGACGGCCAGCAGCACCGCGACCGCCGCGAGCGCGAGCATCCCGCCGCGGTCGCGCCGCAGCCGCCGCCACCCGCTGCGCCACGGGCCGAGGGAGCGCAGCGACGGAGCCTGTTCCATCGTCATCCGAACCTATATCACTTGCGAATCCGCGAATCTCATCCGCTGAGGTCCGCGGGTGAGCTCCGATCGCAAGAGTGCAGTCATGCACCTGAGGACGTTCCTGCGCGACTGCAAGCCGGACCTCCCGCGCGCCGTCTGGATCATCCAGCTCGGCAACGTCGTCAACTTCTTCGGGTTCGGTCTCGTCCTCCCGTTCGAGCTGATCTATCTCCACGATCGCCGCGGGTTCGCGCTTCCGACCTCGGGCCTGATCGTGTCGACGATCATGGCCGTGAACGTCGTCTGCGCGGCGCCGGCAGGATCGCTCGCCGACCGCTTCGGCGGCAAGCGGCTGCTGTTCTTCGGCGCGGCGATCTCGGGCCTGGGCTACGGGTCGCTCGCGTTCGCGACGCATCCTTGGCAGGCGTTCCTCGGCTCGGCGGTCGCCGGTGTCGGTGCCGGCTGCACCCAGCCTGCCGCCGGCGCGCTCGTCACCGCGCTCTGCACGCGCGAGGAGCGCATCGCCGCGTTCACCGTTGCGAGGATCGCGATCAACCTCGGGATCGGCACGGGCGGCGTCGTCGCCGGGCTGATCGTCGCGTCCGGCTCGGTCCGCTCGTTTCAGGTCATCTATCTCCTCAACGCCGCGACGTTCTTCGGCTACCTCTGCTTCCTCGCGTTCGTGCCGGACGCGCGGACGGCGCACAAGACGGAGGTGGAGCACGGTCCACGCGGCTACCGCTTCGTCCTCGGTCACCGTGCGTTTCTCGGCGTGCTTGCCGCGAACTTCGCCTTCGTCGTCGTCGGCTACACGCTCTTCGGCTACACGATGCCGATCTACGCGCGCCACCATGTGCAGGTCGGCTCGCAGGCGATCGGCGGTGTCTTCGCCGCGAACACGATCTTCATCATCCTGTTCGTGATCCCGATCGCGCGACTGTCGCGCGCCCAGAGTCGTGCGACACTGCTCGGCATCATGTGCACGGCGTGGGGCATCGCGTGCGTGATCGCGATCGGTGCCGGAGCGATCGGCGGGCCGCACACCGGTGTCGTCATCCTCGCGCTCTCCGGGATCCTGTTCGCGGTCGGCGAGTGCCTGCACGCCGTCGTCTTGCAGCCGCTGATCGCCGAGCTCGCGCCGCCCGCGGTCGTCGGGAGGTACATGGCGCTCTTCGGGATCACGTTCTCGGTCGGGCTCGCCGCCGGGCCGTCGGCGTCGGCGTCGGCGCTCGCCGTCTCGCCGGACCTTCCCTGGATCGCGGGCGCCGCGGCGATGCTCGCGCTTCTCCCGGTACTCTCGCCCGTCGTCCACCGCGCACAGGCTCCACGCGTCCTCGCGTCCGAAACCGTTTAATGCCTCGGCGTGGCGCGCTTTTCGCCGTTCCCTGACCGGGAGGACGCCGGGCGCAGGCTGGCCGCCGAGCTGCCGACACTCGACCGCCCGCTCGTGCTCGCGCTGCCGCGCGGCGGTGTTCCGGTCGCAGCTGCCGTTGCGCGCGCGATCGATGCGCCGCTCGACGTGTTCGTCGTCCGCAAGCTCGGTGTCCCCGTCCAGCCGGAGCTCGCAATGGGCGCCGTCGCGAGCGGCGGCGTGCGCGTGGTCAACGAAGGCGTCCTGCGGGACGCCCGCGTCTCGGCCGCGCTGCTCGAAGAGGTGACGGCGCGCGAGCAGATGGCCGTCGAGTCCTGCGAACGGCTGTACCGGGTCGGCCGTCCGCCGCCGCCGATCGCCGGCCGGGACGTCGTGCTCGTCGACGACGGCCTGGCGACCGGCGCGACGATGCGCGCCGCGGTCGCCGCGGTGCGGATGCACGCCCCGAGCCGCGTCGTCGTCGCGGTGCCGGTCGCGCCGGCCGAGACCGTCGCGTCGCTCGCGCGGGACGGGGTCGAGATCGCATGCGTGCATGTCTCCGACGATTTCGTGTCGGTGGGTTCGTGGTACCGCGATTTCGGGCAGGTATCCGACGAGGAGGTGATTCGGCTCATCTCATGACTGCGATCGTCGAGCGTCCACTACCTCAGCTAGCAGCGCGGAGTCGGGGCGGCAGGTCGCGCGCGTGCAGGACGACGAGCGTCTTCGTGGGCCGCGTGAGCGCGACGTAGAGCTCGCGTGCCGGGATCAGCGCCGGTTCGACCACGACGACGTGGTCGAACTCGAGCCCCTTCGCCTCGCGAGGAGTCAGCACCGGGACGAGTTCGTCCGACGGAACGTTCTCCGCGAGCTGTTCCGGGACGATCACGACCGGCAGTCCGTCGGGCGCCTCCGCCGCTGTCCGGAACGCGTCGACGAGCAGGTGAGCCTCGTCGACGCGCCTGATCACCGGCGGCGCTGCGCCGGTGCGGTACGCGATCGGCGGCGCGACGTCAGGTGCAATGTCCTCCAACAGGGGAAGCGCGAGCTCCATGATCTCGCGCGGCACGCGATAGGCATGACGGAGCTCCTCGACCCCGGCTTCGTCGCCCCGCGGCAGGTGCGGCAGCACCTCGCCCCACGTCGAGTAGCGCACGGGGCCGGTGGCCTGCGCGACGTCGCCGAGCGCCGTGAACGCGCCGTCGCGCGCGCGACGCGCGACCATCCGGAGCTGCATCGGAGTCAGGTCCTGTGCTTCGTCCACGATCACGTGCCCGTACGCGTGCGGCGGTTCCACGAGTGCGCTGCGCGCTTCGTCGAGGAGCGCCACGTCGCCGTCGGACCAGCCCGCGCCGCGCCGTTGCAGGAGCCGTTGCTCGGCGTCGTCGAGGATCGAGTCTGCGGCCTCGGCAAGCAGCACCCGCGACGTGAGGAGGCGCTGCACGAGCCGGTCAGGTGCGACGCTCGGCCAGGCAGCCTTCAGCACACGGTCGAGGTAGCCCTGTGCGCGGAGGGCGCGCTCGACCTCGTCGAAGCTGCGAACAGCACTCGCTCCGTGAATCCGCCCGTACTCCTCGTAGAAGCGCCGGAGCAAGCTCATCCGGAAGCGCTCGCGCGCGGCTGCGCCGGTGCCCAGCTCCCTGCGGGCGCGCTTCACGAGCTCACCGACCTCGTGCTCCTTCACCCATACGAACGAGCCCTCGAGCCTCAGCGCGAGCTCTTCCGGCTCCGACACGAGCTGAAGCTCGACCGCACGGCGCACGACGTCCGCGAGCCGCGTGTCCGCCTTCAGCTCCGCGACGTCGGGCGGATCGCGGCGCTCGGGGACGATCCCGTCGACGAGCTCCGACACGGCGCGCTGCTCGACCATGTCCTCGCCGAGCGCGGGCAGCACGTGCGAGACGTACTCCATGAACGTTCGGTTCGGGCCGACCACCAGCACGCCGCGGCGCTGGAGCCGTTCGCCGAGCGTGTACACGAGCCACGACGCCCGATGGAGGCCGACCGCCGTCTTACCGGTGCCGGGGCCGCCTTGGATCACGAGCACGCCGTCGGGGTCGTGCGTGATCAGGCGGTACTGGTCGGCCTGGATCGTCGCGACGATGTCGCGCATGTGCACGTCACGGTCACGCTCGAGCTCCTCGAGCAGGAAGTCGTCGACCGCGGCGCCGTCGACGACCGTACCGTCGAGCGTCTCGTCGGCGATGTCGACGAGACGCCGGCCTTCCGAGCGGAATCGCCGTCGCAGCGTCAGCCCGTGCGGGTCCTGTGGGGTCGCGGTATAGAAAGGGCGCGCAGCGGGCGCCTGCCAGTTGACGACCAGCTGACGCTGCGACTCGTCGTGCACGAAGCGCCGGCCGATGTAGAGCGGCTTGAGGATCGTCTCGAAGTCGAGGCGGCCAAAGCAGAGCCCGCGTTCGGCGTCCTCGAACGTCCGCAGGCGCCGCGCCGCCCACGCGTCCATCGCCGCCTGTGCGATCTCGCCGTCGACCTGGTCGCCGGCACCGGCGACCGCAGCGCGCATGCGCTCCAGGTGGTCGTAGGCGCGGTCGACGTACTCCTGCTCGGCTGCGAGCTCGGGGTGGCTCATCTGACCACCGTAACGGGACCTCGCGCACACCTTCGGCCGTAGTCGGGTCGTGAACCGCCGTGAGTTCCTGGCCGCCGCGGCTGCGGCACCGTTCGCTCTGCGCGCGCCCGGCCGGCCGGGTCGTGTGGCGCTCGTCACGTGCGACGCCGAGTCGAGGCTCGCGGTCGTCGACCTGCATACGCTTCGCATCGTCGGCTCGATCCCGACGCTCGGCGACCCACGCGCGGTCGAGCGCATCGGTGTCGTCGCGCTCGTGTGTCACACCGCGGAAGGGGCGCTCTCGATTGTCGATCGCACGCGTGTCCGCCACGTCGTGCGCGGGCTCGTGGAGCCGCGCTACGCAGCTGCTCATCCTGACGGCATGCACGCCTTCGTGACCGACTCTGGGCGGAGCAGCGTGGCGATCGTCGACACGCGGCGCGGCACGATCGTCGACCGTGTGCGGCTTCCCGGTTGGGCGCGCCACCTCACCATCTCGCATGACGGCTCGCGCGTCTGGGCGGGTCTCGGCTCCGCATCCGAGCACGTCGCCGTCGTGTCGACGGCACCGCTACGACATGTCGACACGCTCACGCCGGGGTTCCTCGCGCACGACGTCGGGCTCGCGCCGGACGGGCGGCTTTGGGTGACGTCGGGAAGCGCCGGTTTGCTGGCCGTCGGTGAACGGACGCGTCGTGCGGATCGCGCGCCGCAGCATGTGACGTTCGGCAACGGGCGGGTGTTCGTGACGAGCGGCGACTCGGGAACGCTGCACGTCCAGGCGCACGACGGTCGTGTCCTTTCGTCCGCGGCGGCCCCGATCGGGTCCTACAACGTGCAGTTCGCTGCAAACCGGGTGATCACGCCGTCGCTGCTGCACGGGACGCTCGCCGTCTTCGATGCGCTCGGCCGCCCGCTGAAGACGCTGAGCGTCGCGGCTTCGTGTCACGACGCCTGCGTCCTCTGAGGATTTACGAAAGCCTTACGGCATCGTCGGTGGATCTTCGCCGTGCGTGGGGAACATGGGCGCGAGTGAAGCGCGTCGTTCTTTTCATCCTTGCCTTCGCCACCCTCGCCGCGTTCGCGCCTTCGACCGTCGGCGCAGCGGTCCCGTGTCGCGACCGGATCTACAACGACTGGTACCGCGACGGCAAGATCGCGACGACGTACCCGCTGGGGTGCTACCGCGACGCGCTCAAGAACGTCCCGACCGACGCGAAGGAGTACTCGAGCCTCGCCGACGACATTCGCTCCGCACTGCAGGGTGCGCTCGCGCGCGCGAAGGGGCAGACGAAGGTTCCCGATCAGGTCGGCACGGGCGGCGCTGCGGCCTCGCCGCGTCACGAGTCGAGCTCGAAGCCGAGCGCGCCGCACGACCCGGTGCCGGGCGGCCGGGAGCAGGTCGACACCACGCTCCCGACGTCGACCATCGCTGCCGGCGCCACGAGCAGCAGCGGCAGCGGCGTGCCGGTGCCGCTGCTCGTGCTCGCCGCTCTCGCGCTCCTTCTGACCGCGGTCGGCGGTGTCGGTGTGATCGCGAAGCGGCGCCGGTCCTAACCGGGAACGAGCCGTCGCAGCCGCGCACGCTCCGCAGGCAGGTAGAAGCCGAGCAGCGCGAGCGCAATGGGGTACGCGCAGACGAGCAGAAGTGACGGAACGGCCGAGAGGTGCGTCGCGCGCGCTGCAACGGTGAGCGCGACCGCCGCGCCGACGGCGGTTGCGACTCGACGCCACTGGTACGAGACGGGATACACGCTCTGCGCGTACCAGGTCATGCCGAGGAAGAGGATGACGTAGGCGGCGAGCGTCGAGATCGCGGCGCCCACCATGCCCCAACGCGGGATCAGCCAGAAATTGAGTGCGATGTTCGCGGCCGCTCCGGCACCCGTCACGACCCAGTTGAGCTGCGTCTTGCGCGCGCGGCCGCTGCCGATTGCGAGCACGGTGTAGCCCGCGTAGACGGCTCCCGCGAATGCAAGCAGCGCGACGCCCTTCTCGGCACGCTGATAGTGCGGTGCGGTGAGCAGGCGTGTCCACCACGGCGCGAGCGCGCCGAGTGCAAGCGCGACCCATGACGCGAACGCGAGTAGGTACGTCAAAACGAACGCGTACGTCCGCTTCGCCTCGCGGTCGTCCTCGATCGAGTAGGCGAACGCGGGCCAAGCGGTGCGGAAGGCGATCATCACGAAGGTGATCACCGACGCGATCTTGACCGCGGCCGAGTAGACGCCGACCTCGGCCTTGTTCGTGTACCAGACGAGGAACTCGCGGTCGACGAAGTTGATCGCCCACAGCGCGAGCGCGGACGGGACGAGCGGCATCCCGAAGCGCTGCATGCCGCGGAACAGCGTCCGGTCGAACTCGAGGCCGAGCTGCTCGGTGCGGTACGCGACGAGTGCGACGTAGACGACGAGCGTCCCCGTGAAGTTGCCGACGACGAGCCCGATCGCGCCCCAGTGGAACACGGCGACGAACACCACCATCGCCACGACCGTGACGACGACGTTCGCCACGCTCGCGATCGCGAAGGCGGTCGAGCGCTCCTCGGCGCGGAACAGGTTCGTCAGCTGCTGGTAGTTCGTCTGCGCCCATAGGCCGACGGCGCCCGCGCGAACGAGCCAGGTGTCGTGCCCGAGCCCGATCCAGTGCGCGATCGGCCCGGCGAACACCACGCCGAGCACGAGCCCGACGGTCGCCATCGCCATCGTGAACCAGAACGACGTGCGGACGACG
>JAICUZ010000007.1 GCA_025935595.1 Burkholderiales bacterium | reverse complement strand
CGACCGCCCGTGTCGACGAGCTTCTGCTTACCCGTGTAGAACGGATGGCAGTTCGAGCAGATCTCGACGTGCAGCTCCGCCTTCGTGGAACGCGTCGTGAACGTGTTCCCGCAACCGCAATGCACGGTCGTGAGCTGGTACTCGGGATGAATGTCGGCCTTCATGGCCGGGCCAGGATAGCAGCGGCCGTTTGCCCGGCGACGTTGCCCCCGGACACGAGAATTACAGGGCTTTTCGCCTCGATCTTGCCGGCGAGCCACGCCGCGGCCGCAACGGCGCCGGCGGGCTCGCACGCGAGCTTCGCGCGCTCGTAGAGGAAGCGGAATGCGTGCTCGATCTCGTCTTCGGTCACGAGCACGCGCTCGAGGTCCTTACAGGTCTCGGTGGCAATGCGGCCGGCGAACGGCGCGCTCAGCCCGTCGGCAATGCTCTTGGGGGTGACCGGCACAGGCTTGCCGGCGGCGATCGCGCTGTGGAATGCGGTGCTCTGGTCGGGTTCCACGGCGATCACGCGGACGCGGTCGCCGATCGCGGCCTGGATGCCGCCGATCAGCCCGCCACCGCCGACCGGCACGATGACAGCGTCGACGTCGGGTGCGTCCTCTTCGATCTCGAGCGCGACGGTGCCTTGGCCGGCGAGCACGAGTGGGTCGTCGAACGGGTGCACGAGCGTGCGGCTCGTCTCTTCGATCAACGTGTCGAGCCGCGCGAACGCGTCACCGGGGCCGGACGCTTCGAGGTCGACCGCAGCGCCGTAACCCCGCGTGGCGGCGATCTTCTGCGCGGATGCTCCTTCCCACATGACGACGAGCGCGTCGATCCCTTCGGCGGCGGCGCCGAACGCGACAGCCTGCGCGTGGTTTCCGGCGCTGATCGCGATCACGCCGTGCCGCTTCTCCTCGTCGCTCAGGCTGCTGATCTTGTTCAGCGCGCCGCGGACCTTGAACGATCCGGTGCGTTGGAAGAGCTCGCACTTGAGCCGGGCGCCCATCGTGCGGTTGCCGAGTAGCGGCGTTCGCGGCAGACGACCGCCGATCGTCTCGCGGGCGCGGAGCACGTCTTCGCGCGTCGGTGCGGTGACCAGATCAGGCACGACGCTGTCGGTCAGCCTCGAACAGGAGCACCGCGGCCGCCACGCTCGCGTTCAGCGAGTCGGTGGTGCGCGCGCGCATCGGGATCGCGACACTCACGTCTGCGAGGTTACGCCAAGCTTCGGGGAGCCCGTCGTCTTCCGCGCCGACCAGGAATGCGGTGCGCCCGGTGTAGTCGGCGTCGGTGTGCGTGCGGCGGGCGCCGAGTGTGGCGGCGACCTTCATGTGCTCGAGCGCGGCGACGTTCTCGGCGGTCACGTCGATGACCGGCAGCGAGAAGACGGCGCCGGCCGACGCCCGAATCGCGTTCGGGTTCCACGGGTCACATTCCGCGTCGGCGACGAGGAGCGCATCCGCACCGGCGGCGTCGGCGGTGCGCGCCATCGCACCGAGGTTGCCCGGCTTCTCGATCCCGACCGCGACGAGGAGCAGCGTGCTGCCGTCGGGGAGCGTGCGCTGAGGCGTCTCGACGACGGCGATCACGCCTTCCGGCTCGTCGCGGTAGCTCATCTTCCGCAGCACGCGCTCGTCGACCTCTTCGCCCTCGTCCCAGTCGATGAGCGCGGGCGCGAAGTAGGTCGCCACGAGGGTCAATCCGGCGGCCGCAGCGCGCCTCACCTCGCGGGACCCTTCGGCCACGAACAACCCAGCCGCCCGCCGAGCCCGACCCTTCCGGAGCCGAACAACCTCCTTGACGCGCGGATTGTCGACCGAGGTGATCACGGACATGCCGAATCTAGCCACGTCCGGTGGCTGCCACCGTCACTCAATAGCGTCAAGTGTGTGACAAGTCCCCGCGGTCACGGCTTTCGGTGATCGACGGAGGTAGCTTCATCGACGTGTCGACACCGCTGCGCGACGAGAGCCCGGGATACCACCACGTGGTGACGCGCGGCAACAACAAACGCACGATCTATCTGGACGACCGCGACCGGCAGTTCTTCTGCCTAGCCGTCACTCGCATCGCGAAGAAGTACGACTGGACCGTCCTCGCGTACTGCCTCATGGACAACCACTACCACTTGTTGATCTCCATCGGCGAGAAAGGCTTGTCGGGTGGGATGTGTGAGCTGAACAGCGGTTACGCACAGATGTTCAACGCGTGGCACGGTCGCGTGAATCACTTATTCGGCAAGCGGTACTGGAATCGACGAATCAAGACCGACGCGTCACTTTGGAACACCGTGCGCTACATCTCCAGAACCCGCGCCGGGCCGGCGGGAGCAAACCGCTCGACGGGTATCGGTGGACGAGCTACCCAGCGACGATCGGTCTGGCCGTCGCGCACATCCAGTTGGCAAGGGATGAGGTCTTGCGATTCTTCGACCACATCGAGACCCGAGCGGTCGTGACCTTCCGCAGGTTCTGTTCGGCTAGTGCCTTGACGGGCCCCGTCTGGTGGCAGCCACCGTGACGTGCGGCCCGCATCCGAGTCACGTAACTGTGTACTCGGGGCCGCTGCCGCCCTCCGGTGGGGTGAGGCGGCCGCCTTTTGCGGTTATTGCGCCGCACTGGACGCAGTTCGACGGGGCGAGCTTCACGGTGACCGTGCCGTCGCCGTCGGCTTCTCCGACTTCGTAGACCTGCGCCGGGCACATGTGCGCCCACAGCTCCGCCAGCTCGCGCGGCACCTTCGTCTGGACGCGAATGTGGTTCGGCTGGTCGTCCCGGGTCCGGTTGCCCGATGCGAAGACGCTCGACAGCTTGTCGAACACCAACTTCCCGTCCGCGGCCGGGTACGACCCGGCACGATCCGTCCTGATGAGCGACTGGTCGGCATCGCGCTCGGTCGGCCAATCGCCCGGCGGGAAGCGGCCCTTCGACCCGGTCATCGCGCCGGCCAGCGCGCCGCCGACGTAGAAGCCGCGCCCGAACGCCTGCCGCATGTTCCGCACTTCGCGGAGATCCCTCCAGATGAACGACTCGCGCAGCGACTCGTCGTACGACGCGAGCGCCGAGCGCATCGACGCGCCGCGCGCCAGCGTCCGCCACGCTGCTTCGGCCGCGAGCCGCCCCGACTCGACCGCGTAATGGATGCCCTTCAGCGCGGGCACGTTCACGAGCCCGACGCCGTCGCCGCACAACAGGAGCCCCGGCGCATGGAACCGCGACGGCAGCGCGACGAAGCCGCCCTCCGGAATCGTCTTCGCGCCCCACTGCACCCGCTCTCCTCCATCGAGGATCTGCGTGATCCGCGGATGCGTCTTCAACTCCTGCAGAAGGTCGTGCACCGACAGCTCCGTGTCGCGATAGTCGAGACCGACGACCATGCCGATCGTGACCATGTCGTCGCCCATCGGATAGACGAACGACCCTCCGAACTCGCGGAACTTCTTCGCTGGGCGCAGCGGCCACCCCATCGTGTGGATCACCTGGTCGAGGGGCTTCGCGACCCTCCACACCTCCTTCACGCCGAGCGCCCACACCTGCGGGTTCTCGCCGCGAAGGCCGAACCGTTCGAGGGCCGCGCCGGTCAGATGTCCCTGCGTCCCTTCGGCGAGGATCGTCACGCGCGCAGCGATGTCAGAGCCGGGCTCGAAGTTCCCGAGCTCCTCGCCGCTCCGACCGCGGCCGCGATCACCGGTTCGGACGCCCACCACACGCCCCCCGTCGACCAGCAGCTGCTCCGCAGACGTCTCGGGCAGGATCGTGACGCCGAGCTCCTCTGCCTCCTCGGCGAGCCAACGGCCGAGCTGCGACACCGAAGCGACGTAGTTGCGGTGATTGACCATCGTCGGCGGCGTCGGGATGCGGACCGCGCGCCGCCTGGTGAGGAACAGCACCGACTCGCCGTGAACCTCTCCGTAGAACGGCATCTCGTCGATCCGCTTCCGCCCCTTGAACAGACGCTGCAGCCCACGAGGGTTCACGACTGCGCCCGAGAGAAGGTGCGCGCCCGGCGCCTTCCCTTTCTCGAGCACGGCGACCGGCACCTCGCCGAGCCGCTCGGCGATCGCCGGGCTCTCCTCGATCAGCTGCCCGAGCCTGATCGCCGCGGCCAGCCCCGCCGGCCCTGCTCCGACGATCAGAAAACCGACGTCGATCCGCTCGTCGACCGGGTCCGTCGGCGGCGAGATCGCGTCGGCCGGGGACCATGGTGGCGGGAACTCCGACGGGCGAATGCTCACGACTTACGGCTGCGAACGAGCTCGGTCAGCTTGGGGACGATCTCGTGCAGATCTCCGACGACCCCCAGATCCGAGTACTCGAAGATCGGCGCATTCGGATCCTTGTTGATCGCGACGATCACATTCGCCCCCTGCATGCCGACCTTGTGCTGGATCGCCCCCGAGATGCCGAGCGCCACGTACAGCTTCGGCGAGACGGTCTTTCCCGTCTGCCCCACCTGCGCCGAGTACGGGTACCAGCCGGCATCGACCACCGCACGCGTCGCGGCGACCGCGCCTCCGAGTGCGCGAGCGAGCTCCTCCGCCAGGGCGAACTTCTCGGGCGCGCCGAGCCCGCGGCCGCCCGCGACGATGATCTCGGCGTCCTCGATCGACGGCCCCTGCTGCTCGGCGTGTGCCTGCTCGACCATCTCGGCGGCCGTCGAGAAATCCTCGAGCTCGACCGAGGCGTCGCGGATGTCAGCGGCGCCCGACAGCGCGTCTGCGTCCAGCGCACCTGCGCGGAAGAGGCCGATGCGCACCGGCGTCGACCAGCCGACGTCCACCACGACGGTGTCCTGCAGCGCCGGCGCCCGGCCCGTCTCGCCGTCGAAGTCGACGAGACCCCAGTTGAGACCGGCCCCGAGACGAGCCGCCAATCCGGCCGCAACGTCCGCGGCGAGAACCGACTGCGCGAACAGCACGGTGTCGTAGCCCTCGTCGCGCACGAGCTTTGCGAGCACATCGACCCGCGGCTGCGGAAGCGGCGCGGCCAGGCGCGCGTCGTCGGCGACCCACACCGTTGCCCCGACACCTTCGCCGACCGCGCGCACGTCGGCACCGACGATCGCGCCTGCGAACTCGCCGCCGACCTGCGACGCCTTCGCGAGCACGCCGAGCGAGCCCTTCTGCACCGCACCTTCGTGGTGCTCGAGGAACACGAGCGTCTTCGCCATCAGACGAGCCTTCTCTCGACGAGGAACTCGACGATGCGGTCGGCAGCGCTGCCGTCGTCCTCGATCTTCTGCGCCTCGCCACGCGGAGGCGGCGGATTCAGCGCGACGACCGTGGTTCCCGGGCCTGCGGCCTCGGACGCGCCGACCAACTCCTGCGGCTTCTTCTTCGCGCCCATGATCCCCTTCAGCGACGGATAGCGCGGCGTGTTGATCGCATCCGAAACGGCCACGATCGCGGGCATCAACGCCCGGATCGTGTCGTAGCCGAACTCGGTCTGACGCTTGCCGGTGAGCGAGCCGTCGCCCACAGTCAGCTCCGATACCTGCGAAACCACGGGATACCGCAGCTTCTCGGCCACCGCCGCCCATAAGCAAGCGCCGCCGCCGTCGGCGGACTGCTGGCCGAACAGCACGAGATCTGCGCCTTCCTTCTCGAGTGCGCCGGCAAGGGCGACGGCTGTCTCCAGCACATCAGCGTTCTCAAGGGCAGAATCCGTGACCAACACCGCGCGATCCGCACCCATCGCGAGCGCCTTCCGCAGCGCGTCCATCGCCTTCTCAGGGCCCATGGAGACGACGACAACCTCACCTTCCCCCGACGCCTCCTTCAACTTGAGGCCCTCCTCGACCGCATACGTGTCGAAGTCGGAGATCGCGAGCTCGCCCGAACGGTCGAGACGCTTCGTCGCCGGGTCGATCCGGCGGCCGGCGGCATCAGGGACAGCCTTCACGCACACGGCGATCTTCATGCGCGCGAGACTCTATCTAGCGCTTCTCGGCGGAGCGCTCGTTGCGGTCGCTACGTGCGCCGCCGCCGCGACAGCCAAACCGATCCCGAAGTTCCTGTTCCCGGTGGTCGGCGCGACCCAGTACTACGACGATTTCGGCGAGCCACGGGGCGGCCTGAAGCATCAGGGGATCGACATGCTCGCCGCCAAGCGCGCACCCGCGGTCGCCGTCGAGGACGGTCACGTCGAATACTGGACCACCTCGAAGAGCGCGGGCTGCATGCTCTACCTCTACGGCGCGAGCGGGACGATGTACGAGTACATCCACCTGAACAACGACGTGACCGCGAAGAACGACAACAAGGGCAAGTGCAGCGAAGGGACCGCGTACGCAGTGCCCGACGGCGCGACAGTCGTCGCGGGACAGCAGATCGGCTACGTCGGTGACTCCGGCGACGCGAACGGCATCCATCCGCACCTTCATTTCGAGGTGCACCCGAACGGCAACAGCGCGATCGACCCGTTTCGCTACCTGCAGCGGGCACCACATCTGCTCGCGCCGGCACCGCCCAGCGGCCGCATGTTCACGCTCAAGCTGACCGGCACGGTCGCGAGCACGACGGCGGCGAGCCTCACCTTGACGGTGGACACCGTTGCGTCGTGGCCGTCCCACGTGCGGCAGTCGAAGCTTGCTCTCGCCGTCTCCCTGAGCCTCGCGGGCGGGGAAACGTTCTCGCCGGGCGAGCGGATCGTCGCGTGGACGGAACCGGCGCTCGCGACCGTTCCTGCGCTGACGGGCGCACCCGGTGCGCTGACGCTCGACCGCTTTTCCGACGCCTAAGCGGCCGCGAGCGCGCTCTGCAGGAACTCGACGATCGCCCCGGTGGGAGCACCCGGCCCGAACACCTCGGCGACGCCCCGCTCCTTCAGGGCAGCGGCATCGTCGACCGGAACCGTTCCGCCGACCACGACGAGGACGTCGTCAGCCCCTTCGGCACGAAGCAGCTCGACGATGCGCGGGACGAGCGTCATGTGCGCGCCCGAGAGGATCGAGATGCCGACCGCGTCGGCGTCCTCCTGGATCACGGTCTCGACGATCTGCTCCGGTGTCTGATGGAGGCCGGTGTAGATGACCTCCATCCCTGCGTCGCGGAGCGCCCGCGCGATGATCTTCGCGCCGCGATCGTGCCCGTCCAGGCCCGGCTTCGCGACCACCACCCTGATCTTTCCTGCCACGGTTCGCCAGTATAGGAATGTGAAGCTCACAGTCGTCGGCTGCTCGCCCGCCTGGCCGAACCCCGGGCGCGCGCATTCGGGATACCTCCTCTCGCACGACGGAGGGCGGCTTCTCGTCGACTGCGGGCCGGGAGTCCTCTCGCGGCTTCGAGAGGCCGAGGACTGGCCCCGCGTCGATGCGATCGCGATCACACACATGCACATCGACCACTACGGCGACCTCGCGGCGTGGCTCTGGGGACAACTGCACGTGCCTGCGCCCGGCACCCGGGCGCCGAAGCTCTGGCTTCCCCCCGGCGGTCGCGACGACCTCTACCACCTCGCCTCGCGGTTCCACGAGGTGTTCGAGATCGAGGAGTACATAGACGCCACGCCGTTCGAGACCGCAGGATTCACCGTTTCACCGCGACGCGTCGCGCACTACACGCAGCCCACGTGGGGCTTCCGCATCGAAGCCGGGGGCAAGGTCGCCGCCTTCTCGTCGGACACAGGACCGACACCCACGCTCGCCGAGCTCGCGGCCGGAGCAGACGTCTTCGTGTGCGAGGCGACGCTCGAGCATGAAGAGCCGGGGCCGCGCGGCCACCTCACGGCCGCCGAAGCTGCGACCGCAGCAGCGGGCGCAAAGCGCTTGCTTCTCGTACACCGTCCGGCCGAGCTCCCGACGCCGCCGGGCCTCGAGCTCGGGTACGACGGGCTCGAGCTACAGCTCTAGAAGACCGGCGTCTCGCGCCAGGTGCCCCACACCTCGCGGAACGCGTCGCACATCTCGCCCATCGTCACGTAGGCGCGCGAGGCCTCGACGATCGGATGCATCAGATTGCGGTCGTCGCGTGCCGCGTCTTCCTTCAAGCGGGTGAGCGCCGCCTCGACCGCCGCGGAATCGCGACGCCCGCGCAGCCCTTGCACGCGCTCGATCTGCTGCGTCTCGAGCGCCGGGTCGATCTTCAGGATCTCGAGCGGCTGCTCGCTCTCGAGCTCATAGCGGTTGACGCCGACGACGATCCGCCGGCGCGCCTCCACCTCGGCCTGGTAGCGGAACGACGACTCCGCGATCTCCTTCTGGAAGAAATTCTCCTTGATCGCCGCGACGACGCCGCCGAGCCGGTCGATCTGCTCGAAGTAGTCGTATGCCTGGCGCTCGAGCTCGTTGGTGAGCGCTTCGACGTGGTAGCTGCCGCCGAGCGGGTCGATCGACGAGACGACGCCGGTCTCGTGTGCGATCACCTGCTGCGTACGGAGCGCGATCCGCACTGCGTCCTCGGTCGGCAGCGCAAGCGCTTCGTCGAAGCTGTTCGTGTGCAGTGACTGCGTGCCGCCGAGCACGGCAGCGAGGGCTTCGATCGCGGTGCGCACGATGTTGACCTCCGGCTGCTGCGCGGTCAGCGATACGCCGGCCGTCTGCGTGTGGAACCGCATCAGCCACGAGCGTGGGCTCTTCGCGCCGTAGCGCTCTCGCATCGTTCGCGCCCAGATGCGGCGCGCCGCGCGGTACTTCGCGATCTCCTCGAAGAAGTCGAGGTGGGCGTTGAAGAAGAAGGAGAGCCGCGGTGCGAACTCGTCGACGTCGAGGCCCCGCTCGACCGCCCATTCGACATATGTGAAGCCGTCGGCGAGCGTGAACGCGAGCTCCTGGGCGGCGGTCGAGCCTGCCTCCCTGATGTGGTAGCCGGAGATCGAGATCGGATGCCAGAGCGGCATCTCGCGCGTGCAGTACTCGACCATGTCGGTGACGAGCCGCATCGACGGCTCCGGCGGGAAGATGTACTCCTTCTGCGCGATGTACTCCTTGAGGATGTCCGTCTGGATCGTCCCGCGGAGCCGCTCGCGCGCGACGCCCTGCTCCTCGCCGACGCACGCATAGAACGCGAGCAGGATCGCCGCCGGCGAGTTGATCGTCATCGACGTCGACACGTCGCCGAGCGGAATCCCGGCGAACAGCGTCTCCATGTCCTCGAGCGAGTCGATCGCCACGCCTTCGCGGCCGACCTCACCGAGCGACCGCGGATGGTCCGAGTCGTAGCCCATCAGCGTGGGCATGTCGAACGCAGTCGACAGCCCGGTCTGGCCGTGGTCGAGCAGGTAGTGGAAGCGCGCGTTCGTCTCCTCCGCGGTCCCGAACCCCGCGAACTGCCGCATCGTCCACAGCCGACCCCGATACATCGAGGGGTACACGCCCCGCGTGAACGGATACGCACCCGGATAGCCGAGATCGCGTTCGTAGTCGATGCCCACGGTGTCGGGGGTCTGGAGCGGCTCGTTCTCGATCCCCGAGATCGTGCTGAAGAGCTCGCCCTCCCGTTCGGGCACGGCGTCGTACAGCTCGTCGCGCCACTCGCCGGTCGGCGTGTGCTTCCGCGGCTCGGTCGTGGCCATACCTGAAGTCTGCCGGATGCTGCTCAGAGTGCGACCGAGAAGCCCCTCCTTCCGCTCGCGGGAACGATCGCACGAGCGACGACGCGCGCCCGGCCGTGGAGCCGAGCAGGCACGCGGTACTCGACCAGGCCGCGTGCGTGCGGGAAGAGGTCGCGTGGACGCGGCTGGAGGGTCGCGAGGCGGCGCACGCCGCGCCACACCTCCACGACGACCGAGCCGCGGCCGATCCGCTCCGCGACGTTGCCGCGATTCCGCACAACCAGGTCGAGCCGACGGCCGCGGACACGCAACGCGCCGAGCTCGAGCCGTCGCCGCACGACACCCGACTGGCGCACCTCGACCGGGACGCCGATGCGCACTTGCACGCCGATGCCCGCTCCGCCTGCGCTCCGCGCGGTCAGGAGGACGAGCGCCGGCCGGTCGCCGGGCGCGAGTCCTCGCCCGACCGACACGCGCAGGCCGACCGACCCGACGCGGCCGGCGGCCACCACGACGCGTGTCGTCCGTAGAGAGATGAGAGCGGTCCCCGCCGACGACCGGACGAGCCGTGGCGCACCACGCAAGTCGAGCGCGAGCCCCATGGCGCGAACCCCCACGGACACCGATGACCGTGTGTGGTTCGCGATGTGGAGCGTTGCTGCGCTACCCGCCCGCAACGTCGCCCGCGCAGGCCAGACGACGATCCCGCCCCGGCGCGGCGCGCCGGCGGAAGCCGGCGCCACCGTCGCCAGGACGACAAGCGCAAGGAGCACGAGCCGCACGGTCAGCGAGGGATCACCGTGTAGGTCACGGTCGCGGTGTACTGCCCCGCCGGGACGCTCGGCAGCGGCCCCGCGAAGCCGATCTTCGTCGCCCAGATGTCGCCGCTCGCAGGCGCGGCCGCCGATGTCGAGCCGATCGTCAGATCCGCGGCCGGCGCGATCGGCAAGGCGGCGAGAACCGTCGGGGAGATCCCGGCGCCGAGCGACCCGCCGGCCGGCGCACTCGCCGACAGCCCGAGCGGCAGGTCGCGCGGCGAGAACGCGCTGCGGTGCGCGGTGAGCGTGTAGCCGGCGGTGTCGTTCGACGTGACGGTGACGCTCTCGTTGACCGGCGGCGCCGTGGCGCCCGCGGCCAAGCCGCCGAAGTCCAGCGTCGGCTGGCCGAGCGCGATCGCGATCACCGGCTGGATCTGCAGACGCACCGACGCGCTCGCGAAGGTAGACGACGACCCGCCGCCGCCCGAGCAGGGTGACGCCGGAGCGGACGAGTTCACCGGCGCGGCCGCGTTGGTCGAGAAGTCGTCCGTGTTCGAGTCGGTGTCGGTGCAGCCGCCGGCGCCGCGGGAGATCGCCGACGTCGCATCCGGCGCGGGCGCCGCATCGGCGCCTTCGAAGTCGGCTGCGGTGCCGTAGCCGACGAAGTCGGCGATACCTGCCGTACCTGCACACGACCCGGCGGTCGCACCGCAGGAGAGCGGCGTCGCGCTGTCGACCACCGCGACCTTCCCGCCGGTCGCCGCGAGGTTCGACGTGCCGGTCGCATCGGCTGCCGGGAGCGCCGTGCCGTTCGCGCCGCCGGAGGCGAGTTGCACCAGGAATGCGCGGCCCGGCGCGATGCTGCCCGAGAGCGCAGTCGCCGACCAGGACGTGCTCGCAGCTGACGCGTACTGGACCGTCCAACCGGTCAGGTCGACGGACGAGGAGCCGCGATTGAACAGCTCCACGTAGTCGTTCGCATACGTCGCGCCGCTGTTCCCGCCGGACGCATACAGCTGCGCCACGACGAGCGAGGTGGAGCCGCTCCCGGCGTGCGCCGCGGACGACGCGCAGAGGAGCGCAATGACAAGTGGGACAAACAGCAAGTGGCGATGGCGCATAGAGGTCTCCGATCCGGTGGCTTGATGGGTCGCCATCCGGTGTACCGACCAGGGCGCAGAACCGAAATCCCCCTGAACAGATCGGCGCGCAGTTGGCACGCCTGCGTGACAGTTTCGTTACCGGTCGCCGCCGGGGAGCCACAACGGCTCGTCCCCGCCTGCGTTTGCGGCGCGCGCGAGGATGAAGAGCAGATCCGACAGCCGGTTCAGGTAGACCGGCACCAACGGGTTTACCGGCCGCTCCGAAGCGGCCCACAGCACCACGCTCTCGGCGCGACGGCACACGGCGCGTGCGACATGCAGACGCGCCGCACCCTCCGAACCACCCGGCAAGACGAACGACCGAAGCTGCGGCAACGGCGCGTTCGCCTCGTCACAGTCCGCCTCGAGACGATCGATCGCGGCCTGCGAGATCCGCAACCGCCCGTCATCGGGAGCGAACGGAACCGACAGGTCGGCACCGAGATCGAACAACTCGTTCTGCACGCGCGAGAGCCGCACGTCGGGGGCGGCGACCAGCACCCACCCGATCAGGGAGTTGAGCTCGTCCACCGCGCCGTACCCGCGGATCAGCGGATCGAGCTTCGACACCCGCGAGCCGTCGCCGAGCGACGTCTCACCCCCATCGCCGCCGCGGGTGTAGATCCCCGTCAGCCGGACCGGCTCATCGCGACGGCGTGGCAACGAGCTCCTGGCGGCCCAAGATGGAACGTGCGATCACGAGGCGCTGGATCTCGCTCGTCCCCTCGTAGATCTCCGTGATCTTCGCGTCGCGGTAATAGCGCTCGACCGGGAACTCCTTCGTGTAGCCGTACCCTCCGAGCACCTGGATTGCTTCGGCCGTCTGGCGGCGCGCCATCTCGGATGCGAAGAGCTTGGCCTTCGCGCCGGCCTCCGTGTGCGGACGTCCCTCGTCCTTCAGCCAGGCGGCCCGCAGGACGAGCAAGCGCGCCGCGTCGATCTCCATCGACATGTTCGCGAGCTTGTGCTGGATCGCCTGGTAGTCGGCGATCCGATGACCGAACGTCTCACGCTCGAGCGCGTACCGGCGTGCGACGTCAAACGCCGCCTGCGCGATCCCGACCGCCTGCGCCGCGATTCCGATGCGACCGCCGTCGAGCGTCGCCATCGCGATCCGAAAGCCGTGGTTGAGCTCGCCGATCATCCGATCGCGGCCGACGACCGTATCGATGGCGATGTCGTTCGTGACCGACGAGTTCAGGCCGAGCTTCTCCTCGGTGCGCGTGATCTCGATCTGCGAACCGTCGACGATGAATGCCGACACGCCACGCGCAGTTCGCGTCCCCGGGTCGGTGCGCGCGAAGAGGATCAGCGGGCCGCCGAACGCGGCGTTCGTGATCCATTGCTTGGCCCCGCTCACCTGCCAACCCTCGTCGACCTCCGACGCCGACGTGACGAGCGAACCCGCATCCGACCCGGCCCCCGGCTCGGTCAGCGCGAAGCACCCGATCTGCTCGCCGTGCGCGAGCGGCGGCACGAACTCCGCGATCTGCGCGTCGGTGCCGAACGCGAGGATCGGCAGCGTGCACGCGCTGGTGTGGACCGCGACGGTGACGCCGACGCCGGCGTCGGCACGGGAGAGCTCCTCGAGCACGAGGATGTACGAGATGAAGTCGGCCCCGGCCCCGCCGTGCTCCTCCGGCACGCACACGCCGAGGAGACCCGGCTCCGCCAGCTTGTCGAGCAGCTCCCGCGGGAAGCCGTGTGCGCGGTCCCATTCGGACGCGTACGGCTCGATCTCGGCGGTTGCCAGCTCGCGCGCGACTGCCTGGATCTCGCGCTGCTCGGGCGTGAGCTCGAACTCCACGCGCGGCAGACTACTCCGATGAAGCGAGTCGCGATCCTGGCCATGACGGCGTTGCTCGCAGCCTGCGGCGGTCACTCGGTGCGCTCGGCGGAGGACACGGCACGCGCCTGGAGCGCTGCGTTGAACACGTCGGACAACGAGGCGGCTGCGACTCTCTTCGCGGCCGGCGCGAAGATCGTCCAGAACGGCGAGATCGTCCTGCAGACGCACGACGATGCCGTGCGCTGGAACGCGGGGCTGCCGTGCGGCGGCCAGATCATCCGCGTCATCCATCAGCGCAAGAACCAGGTGCTCGTCGTCTTTCGCCTGACCGAGCGTCCCGGCCATCACTGCGACGCCCCCGGGATCAAGGCCGCCGCCGTCTTCCGCGTCGCGGACGGGAAGATCGTGCTCTGGCGGCAGACGGTTCCACCCGAAGACGCGCCCACGTCGTCCGGGAGCGGTCCGTCGATCTAGCTCTTCGCCTCGGGCTCCAGCTTGTAGCCGACGCCGAAGCGCGTCTGGATGAACGAGTGCCGTGACGCGTTGCGGTCGATCTTCTGTCGGAGACGACGGACGAACACGTCGACGGTGCGATCGCGGTGCGTCTCGCGTCTCCCCCACACTTTCTGAAGCAACTCGTCGCGCGTGACGACACGACCGCGATCGAGGGCGAGCGTGTACAGCAGCTTGAACTCCGTCGGCGTCAACTCGGCGCTGCGGCCGTCGACGAAGGCCTGCACCTCGCGCGGGTCGACGCGGAGCTCCTCGATCTCGATCGGGTCGCCGCGCCGCTCCTCCGCAGGTCGCACGCCTCGCCGCGCCGCGGCGCCGACACGAGCGACGAGCTCGCGCATCGAGAATGGTTTCACGAGGTAGTCGTCCGCTCCGATCTCGAGCGCATGCACACGGTCGTGCTCGGTACCGCGTGCGGAGACGACGACGATCGGCGTCCCGATGCCCTCGGCGCGCGCCGTCTCGATCAGCTTCCAGCCGTCCAGTTCCGGGAGCATCAAGTCGAGCACGCAGACGTCCGGGTTCTCGAACCGCAGGCGGGCGAGCCCGAGCTCGCCTCGCCCGACGACGACCGGGTCGAACCCGGCCGCAACGAGATGGCGCGCCATCCCGTCGGCAATCACGTTGTCGTCCTCGACGATGAGGATCTTCGCCACGGTCCCTACGATAGAGCGGAGCGCCTTTCCCGCTCGGTGACGGACCGGTGACGAAGTGGTGAACGACGACGAGCGTGCGTATGACGAGCTCCGCACCGGCTTCACGGCCGCCGTCTCGCACGAGCTGAGAACACCACTCGCGCGGATCCTGGCGCTCCTCGACTCAGCCGAGCTGCCGGGTGCGGACGTCCAGGAGCTGATCGCGCAGGCGCGCGTCGAGGTCGAGGACGCGGGCGCCTTGATCGACGAGATCCTCTTCCTCTCGGAGCTCGAGAGCGGCCGCGAGGTGGTCGCACTCGGGCACACGGCGGCGTTGCCTGTGCTGCGGGATGTGCTCGCCGGGCTCGACGACGTCGCAGCTCGGGCCGGCGTCGAGCTCGCCGCCGTCGGTGACGGCGAAGCCGAAGTTCCGCTGCGGCCCCGGATGCTGCGCATCGTCGCGGAGAACCTGGCGGAGAACGCGATCCGGTACGCCGGTCACGGGGCAACATTCACGTTCGACGTCGCGCGCGCCGGCGACTCCGTCGTTCTCACAGCCGCGGACGACGGCGTCGGTGTCTCACTGTCCGCCCTCGACCGGCTCTTCGAGCGCTTCTACCGGGCCGACGCCGCACGCACGACGCGCGGCACCGGGCTCGGCCTCGCGATCGTGAAGCACATCGTCGTCGCCGCAGGCGGAGAAATGGACGCGGACGGAGGCCCCGGTCGGGGCCTCCGCATCCGCGCGACATTTCCGGGCTAGTTTCCCGCCGCCTGTATCTGCTTGAGCGACTTCTCGGCCGCGACCAGGACCTTCTTGTTGGCCGACAGCTTCGCGAAGGTGAGCTTCGCGGCGAACTGCGTGCCCTGCCCTTGCGTCAGCGCCCAGAAGATCATCTTCCGCAGCTCGGCTGCGTGCGCGCTTCTCTTGTGGACGATGATGTACGTGTAGGTGCTGACCGGGTAGGCGAGCTTCGCCGACTTCGGAGGATTGACGATGCTGATCGCGTTGTTCGCCGGCACCGTCGTAAACGCGCTCGCGGCCGCCTCGATCCGGCGGAGGCTCGGGAAGAGGAACTTCCCGGCGTTGTTCCGGACCGCAGCGAACGTGATGTGGTTCTTGATCGCGTAGGCGACGTCGACGTAACCGACGGCGCCGCTCGTGCGGGAGATCAGGCCGGCGACGCCCGACGAGCCCTTGGCGCCCTGCCCCGCCGGGAACGCGGGCTGCGTCGATGTGCCGATCTTCGTCTTCCAGTTCGTGTTCACCGACGACAGGTAGTCGGTGAAGTTGTAGGACGTTCCCGAGCCGTCCGAGCGGAAGACCGGCGTGATCTTCAGGTCCGGCAGGTTCGCGCCCTTGTTGAGCGCCTTGATGACCGGGTCGTTCCAGTTGCTGATCGTGCCGAGGAAGATCTTCGAGATGGTTTTGCCGTCCAGTTTGAGGTGCGCCGGCGCGCCGGGGACGTTGTAGGCAACCGCAGTTGCGGACAGCGCCCACGGGATCTGGATGCAGTCGGGGCACGCCGTCTGCTGCGCCTCGTTGAGCGGCGCGTCGGACGCGCCGAAGTCGACCTGGTTGGCCGTGATCGCCGCGATCCCGGCGCCGGAACCGACGCCGCTGTACTGGATCGTGTAGCCGAACGCCTTGCCGAGCGCGGGCGTCCAAGCTGCGACGAGCGGCTGCACGAACGTGCTGCCCGCGCCGGTGATGGTCGTGTCCGTGCTCTTTGCCGTCGCCGCGGTTGCGGCGACCAGGATGGCCGCGCCGGCCGCGATGAGAATCGTGAGTCGCTTTGTCATGGCGGGAGCGTCGCGTTTGCCCGTGGCACCGTGGGCAGCGGACCGGTGACACCGGCGTTACGAAGTGGTGACTACCGCTGCAGGCCGACCTTGCGGCGTGAGCGCTCCAGCACCAGGCGCGCGGTGAGGCTCGTCACGAGCACGAGCAGGATCAGCACCAAGGCGGCGGCCCATGCCTGCTCGTGCAACGCCGGATCTGCCGACTCGGAGTAGTTGAAGATCGTCAGCGGGATCGACTGCACCGAATGCGACGGGTTCCAGTCGACGGTCTGGCCGGCGATCGCACACGTGAAGAGCAGCGGCGCCGTCTCACCCGCCGCGCGCGCGATCGCGAGCGTCGTACCGGTGAGGATGCCACCGAACGACGTCGGCAGCACGACGCGGATCACGGTCTGCCACTTCGAGACGCCGAGCGCGTAACTCGCCTCGCGCAGCTCCGTCGGCACGAGGCGGAGCACCTCCATCGTCGAGCGCGCGACGAGCGGGAGCATGATGATCGCGAGAGCGGACCCACCGGCGAACGCGCTCTGACGGCTGATGAATGTGAAGACGAAGATGCCGATCACGATCGATGGGAAGCCGTTCAGCACGTCGAGCCAGAGACGGATCTGCTGCGACGCCCGGCCCGGAGCGAACTCGCTGACGAAGATCGCCGTCAGGACGCCGGTCGGCAACGCGATCAGGGTCGCGACCCCGACGAGCAACGACGAGCCGGCGAGCGCGGGCGCGATGCCGCCCTTGCCGCCGAAGAAGTCGGAGCTCGGGCCCTTGACGAAGAAGTCGAGGCTGATCGCACCGAATCCGCGACTCCCGACCGACCAGATGACGACCGCCAGGACGGCGACGGCGAGCACCGCCGCCAGCACCGCACTGCCTTCGGCGACCCGGTTCAGGAGCAGGCGCCGGCGACCCCGGCCCGTCGCCCGCAACGAGATCGCGCCGGGCTCGATCACGCACCGCCCGTCCGCCGGAACTCGAAGCGCTTGACGACGCGCTGCGCTGCGTAGTTGGTGAAAAAGGTGATCACGAGCAGCACCAGCGCGAGGTAGATCAGCGCCGCGATCTGCGTGTTCGTGCTCGCACCCTGGTACTGGTTCGCGAGCCGGCTCGCGGCCGTGTCGCCCGGCGCGAACAGCGTGTGCCTCAATGGGATGAAGTTCCCGATCACCTGCGTGACCGCGATCGCCTCACCGAGTGCGCGGCCGAGACCGAGGATGATCGCAGCGACGATGCCGCCGCGGACCGACGGCACTACGACCGTCTTCACCATCTCCCACCGCGTGGCGCCGAGCCCGATCGATCCTTCCTCGAGCTCCGACTGCACGCCGATGAAGAGCTCGCGACAGATCGACGACGTGATCGGGATCGTCATGATCGTCAGCACGACGATCGCGGTGAACACCGTGGACTCGGTGTGCGGGTCTCCGCCGAAGATCGGGATCCAGCCGAGCACCGACTGGATGATCGGTGCGGTGTGGTTGGCGTTGAACGGCGCCAGCACGTAGATCCCCCACAGGCCGATCACGACGGACGGGACGGCGGCGAGCATGTCGATCAGCGTTCCGACGGGCGCGCGGACGGCGGGCGGCGCGAGTTCGCTGAGGAAGAGGCCGATCGCGATCGAAAGCGGCGCCGAGAGGAGCATCGCCCCGAACGAGGTGACGACAGTGCCGATGATCAGGTCGCGCGCGCCGAACTCGTCCCGGTTGACGTTCCACTCGTTGCCCCAGAGGAAGCCCGCCTTGAAGATCTTGATCGCCGGCCAGGCACCGTCGGCGACACGCCACACGATCGCAAGGACGATGAGCACACCGAGGATCGCGGCGAGCGCGGTCAGGCCGTAGAGCAGACCGTCGCCGACGCGGTCGCCGACATGACGAGTGCGCGGGAGTGAGCCCGCCGGGATCGATGCGGCTTCCATGCGCGCCAGCATTCCAGCGTCGCGAGCCCGCTGGACAGCGGGTCACCACTTCGACACACGACGTTCACACGCCGTGTACCCCGTCGACGAGCAGCGTGGAGAGACTCCCCGGGTGAGCACCGTGACATCGATCTCGACCGCACAGACGGACGCGTCCGCGATCCCGCGCGAGACCGTGTTCGACATCACCGATCTCTCCGTGCGGTACGGCACGGCGGTCGCGGTGAAGGACGTCTCGCTGAAGATCGATCGCAACCGGGTCACGGCGCTGATCGGGCCGTCGGGCTGCGGCAAGTCGACCGTGCTCCGGTGCCTCAATCGAATGAACGACCTCGTGCCGAGCGCGCGGGTCGACGGAAGGGTGCTCTACCACGGCGTCGACCTGTACGGACGCGACGTCGACCCGATCGAGGTTCGCCGCCGGATCGGCATGGTCTTCCAGCGGCCGAACCCGTTTCCGAAGTCGATCTACGACAACGTCGCCTACGGGCTGCGCATCCTCGGGATGAAGGACGACCTCGACGGGCGCGTCGAGCAGGCGCTCAAGGGTGCGGCGTTGTGGGACGAGGTGAAGACGCGCCTGAAGCGCTCGGCGCTCGGCCTGTCGGGCGGCCAGCAGCAGCGGCTCTGCATCGCACGCGCGATCGCAGTGCAGCCGGACGTGATCCTGCTCGACGAGCCGGCGTCGGCACTCGACCCGATCTCGACGACGGCGATCGAGGACCTGATGCACGAGTTGAAGCGCGACTACACGCTCGTGATCGTCACGCACAACATGCAGCAGGCCGCGCGCGTCGCGGAGATGACCGCGTTCTTCAGCCTCGACGTGAAAGAGGACGGCTCGCGGAACGGCATCCTCGTCGAGTACGACGCGACCGAGAAGATCTTCACGCAGCCCTCCGACGAGCGGACGGAGGGCTACGTCACGGGGCGCTTCGGATGAGAGTCTCGTTCACCGAGGAGCTCGCACAACTCGAGGCTGCGCTGCAGGAAGAAGGCGATCTCGTCTTGCGCGCGCTTCGCTCGTCGCTCAACGCACTCGCGCGGGGGGACGAGGAGCTCGCGGACGAGGTGATCAGCTTCGACGACGAGGTCGACCGCCGGTACGTCGCGATCGAGACCGGTGTGCAGTCACTCCTGGCGCGGCAGACGCCCGTCGCCGCCGACCTGCGACTCGTCCTCGCGGTGCTCCGCGTCAACCTGCACCTCGAGCGGATGGCGGACTACTGCGTCACCGTCGCCAAGCTGACCAAGCTCATGGGCGACTTGGGCGTGTCCGACGACGGCATCAACCGGTCGATCGAGGACATGGGCCAGCGGTGCGAGCAGATGATCCGCGTCGCGATGGACGCGTTCGCCTCGCGGGACGCGGACAAGGCGGAGACGCTCGTCGAGCTCGACGAGCTGATCGACCGCGCGAACCGGAACGCCACCGAGGACGTGCTCTCCCTCGGCGCCTCGCCGGCGGAGCGCGAGTACGGCCTGCGAATGCTGGTCGTGTCACGGTGCGTCGAGCGCATCGGCGACCACGCCGTCGACATCGGCGAGCAGGTCGCATACCTCGTAACCGGCGAGTTCCGCGAGTTCAGCGACGCGTCGCATCCGGCCTGAACCGGTGTCTGACACCATTTCGGCGATGCGGGAGCCCGGGATCGAGGACGCGACCCGCCGGACGCGGCTCGCGAACGAGCGCACGTATCTCGCCTGGTGGCGCACCGGACTGACCTCCCTTGCGGTCTGCGTGGGCGTCGGACGGCTCGTCCCGTCCGTCGCGGGCGGCGCGCACTGGCCGTACGAGGCGCTCGGCGTCGGCTACGGCATCCTCGGGATCGCCTTCGTCTCCGCCGGCTACCTGCGGACGCACGAGGTAGAGCACGCCCTCGACCGCGGCACCTTCGCGCCGCTCCGCGACCGCCTCACGACGGCGCTCACGGCGGCCGGAGTCGTACTCGGCGTCGCGACGGTCGTCGTCCTGCTCGTCTGGCGCTAGGAGCCGTTACGCGTTCTTCACGAGGACGTTGCCGACGCGCGCCGCCGCGGCATCGCAGGCGTCGATCGCGTCCTCGAGCGCCTCGTAGATGTCCTTCCAGCGAATGACGATCACGGGATCGATGCGATCGTCCTTGAACAGGCTCGCCCGTGCCGCGCGCGCGACGTCGTCCGCCTCGTCCTCGATCTCCTTGATCACCCGGATCCGGTCGGACGAGCCGCGGAGCCCGCGGAGCTCGCCGAGGAGCTTCGCCAACTCGTCTGCGGCACGGACGAGGAGCGCGCACAACTCGAACGACTGCTTCGTCGGCAGCTCGACGCCGTAGAGGCCGAGCAGCTCGGCGGCATTCTCGGCCTCGTCGGCGACGTCGTCGACGGCGAAGGCGAGCGTGACGATGTCGTCTCGGTCATACGGGGTGACGAACATGCTGTTCGTGTGCGAGAGAAGCGACGAGACGACCTCGTCGGTCTCGTGCTCGAGCTGCTTCACCTCCTCCTGCGACGGCCCCGACGGCCATTCGACGAACCGCCGTTCCACGAGCCGCGTCACCGCCGCCGCGCGCTCACCCGCCTCGGCGAGCAGCTTGTGGATCTCACCGCTGGAGGGACCGACGCCGAGCCGCATCAGAAGACCGCCTCGACGACGAACCACATGCCGGCCGCGACCACCGCCGCGGCCGGCAGTGTCAGGACCCACGCGAAGACGATGTTCCCCGCAACGCCCCAGCGCACCGCGGAGAGACGCTTCGTCGCGCCGGCGCCCATCACGGCCCCCGACACGACATGCGTCGTCGAGAGCGGATAGCCGTACTTGGTCGACGCGTAGATGACGGCTCCCGCGGTCGCCTGCGCGGCGAAACCCGACGGAGGCTCCATCTGGTACACGCGCTGGCCGAGTGTCTTCATGATCCGCCAGCCGCCCGAATAGGTGCCGGCGGCGATCGCGAGACCGGCCGCGACGATCACCCATTTGTCGATCCGCAGGTCATCCGGATGCCCGCCGTGAATCGCGAGTGCAGCGGCGATGACTCCCATCGTCTTCTGCGCGTCGTTCGCCCCATGCGTGAACGCCACCCAGGTCCCGGTCGCGAGCTGGCCGAGACGGAACGACCGGTTCGCGAGCCCCGGTGTCATCCACTGGAACGCCCAGTAGATCCCGAGCAGGAGCAGGAACGACGACCCGAAGGCGATCGTCGGCGCCCACAGCGCCGGGATCGCGACCTTGTGCGCGACGCCGTGCCAAAGCACGCCGTTCTCACCGGCTTGGGCGAGCGCCGCGCCGACGAGACCGCCGATCAACGCGTGGGACGAGGACGACGGCAGGCCGAGCCACCACGTGATCAGGTTCCAGACGATCGCCCCGAGCAGCGCCGCGAGCAGTGTCTGGTTCGTGATGTGGCCGAGGTCGATGATCCCTTTCCCGACGGTCTTCGCGACCGCGGTCGTGACGAAGGCGCCGGCGAGGTTCGCGACCGCCGCGATGAGGACCGCGAGCCGCGGCGAGAGGGCCCGTGTGGACACCGTCGTCGCGACCGCGTTCGCCGTGTCGTGGAACCCGTTCGTGAAGTCGAACGCGAGCGCGACGACGATGACGACGACGAGCAATGTCATCGGCTACCGGTTCTTGACGAGGATCGCCTCGAGGACGTCGGCGGCGGTCTCACAGGCGTCGACCGCCTCCTCGAGTTGCTCGTGGATGTCCTTCCAGCGGATGATCGTCAGCGGGTCGGCGCCGGTGCGGAAGAGCTCGGCGATCGCTTCCCGGTTCAGCCGGTCGCCTTCGTCCTCGAGCTCACGGACCGCGACCAGCTGCTTCTGCGAGTCGCGAAAGCCTTCGAGCAAGCCGACCGCTTCGTGCAATCGCGCCGCGGCACGGTGGATCACCTCGGCCTGGTCCTGGGCACGGCGCGGGACTTCACGCACCTCGTACGCGTCGATGTTGTCGGCTGCCTCGTCGATGTAGTCGCAGATGTCGTCGATCGCAGACGCAAGCCGGTACATGTCGTCGCGGTCGAGCGGGGTGACGAACGTCCGGTTCAGGAGGTTGATCACCTCGCGCGTCAGCCTGTCCCCTTCGGTCTCGAGCTCTCGGATGTCCCGGAGCCGATCGCGGCTCGCCGGCCAGTCCGCCAGGAGATCGACCAGCGCGTGCGCCATCTCGCGCGCGTTCGCGGACGCCGCGGTGAAGAGATCGAAGAACTCACGCTTCTGCGGCGTCAGGCGAAGAGGCATCGCGGCGTTCTACCAGACTCGTTCACCGGATAGTCACGCGAACCGTGACTAGGATCTGGCGCCGTGAGCTCCGAGATCGAGCGGCTCGAGCACGATGCGGTCGTGGACGAACGCCGCTCGCTGACCGTTCGCTCGCGCGGGCTCGTCTACGCGGCCGCGGGTGTGCTCCTTGCGATCTCCGCCGTCGTCGCCGCGCTGCGCCTCGGCGAGGAGCCGGGGCGGCTCTCCGACTGGCAGGCCCTCGTGCTGGGCGCGACCCAGGGCTTCAGCGAGCTTCTCCCCGTCTCGTCGTCGGGGCATCTGATCCTCGTCCCGTGGCTTGCGAGGTGGACGTACCTCGAGCACCACGAGTCGTTCAACAAGACCTTCGACGTCTCGCTCCACCTCGGGACGCTCGTCGCCGTCGTCGCATACTTCTGGACCGACGTCGTTCGCTACGTCGCGGCGTTTGTTGTCGTCGCGCGCAAGCGGGTCATTCGCACCGACGACGAGCGTCTCGCGGTCGGGATCGCGATCGCGACGATCCCCGCGGCGATGGTCGGCGCGCTCGGCGAGTCGACGATCGACGAGAAGCTCGGCCAGCCGTGGCAGATCGCGATCTTCCTCGCGGTGTTCGGCGTGCTGCTCTGGTACGCGGACCGCACGCCCGAGGACGTCCAGATCTCGGAGCTCGGGCTCTGGCGCTCGGTGCTGATCGGGATCTCGCAGATCCTCGCGCTGATGCCGGGCGTCTCGCGCTCCGGGATCACGATCACGACCGGGCGCTTCTCACGCCTCACCCGCGATGCCGCCGCACGCTTCTCGTTCTTGCTCTTGATCCCGATCGTGCTCGGCGCGGTGCTCTACAAGGGCCTGAAGCATGTCGTCCTGAACCCGCTGCCGGCCGGCTCGACCGGCCCGTTTGTCGTTGGCACCGTCGCCTCGGCGGCGGTCGGGCTGATCGCGATCGACGTGCTGCTCGGCTACATCCGCCGCCACGACTACTCGCCGTTCGTCATGTACCGCCTCGCGGTCACGGTCTTCGTCGTCGTCGTGATCGCGAGCGGCTGGCGCGACGCTACGTTCTAAGAAAGCTACGAGGGATAGTCGTAGAACCCGCGGCCGCTCTTGCGGCCGAGCCGGCCCGCCTGGACGTACTGGCGGAGTAACGGGCACGGTGCGTACTTCGGGTTGCCGAGCCCGCGGTGCAGAACCTCCATGATCGCGACGCACGTGTCGAGGCCGATCAGATCGGCGAGCGCGAGCGGCCCCATCGGATGCGCGAAGCCGAGCTTGGCGATCGTGTCGATCGCGTCTGGCTCCGCAACGCCTTCCATCAGCGCGTACGCGGCCTCGTTGATGAACGGCATGAGGATCCGGTTCGAGACGAAGCCCGGGAAGTCGTTCGCTTCAGCGGGCTCCTTGCCGAGGTCACGTGCGAGCGCGACGATCGCGGCGGCCGTCTCGTCCGAGGTCTGCACCGCGCGGATCACCTCGACGAGCTTGAGCATCGGCACCGGGTTGAAGAAGTGCATGCCGATCACCTTGTCGGGGCGCTTCGTGGTCGCGGCGAGTGTCGTGATCGGGATGGAGCTCGTGTTCGACGCGAGCACCGCCGCCGGAGGGAGCACGAGATCGGCGCGACGGAAGACCTCCTCCTTCGCGGCAGCGTCCTCGCTGATCGCTTCGATCATCAAGTCCGCGGCGACGAGTTGGTCGGTCGGTGTGACGCGCCCGAGCGTCTCGTCGGGATCGGCGCCACCCTTCTCCGCGAGGCGCTCGAGGCTTCGCCGCATCGTCCCGAGGCCTCTCTCCACCGCGCCGGGGAACGGGTCGAGCAAGGAGACGCGGCGGCCCGAGCCGGCCACGACCTGTGCGATGCCGCCACCCATCTGCCCCGCGCCGACGACGAGTACATGTTCGAACGTCACGGCGCGTGAGCCTACCCTTCGCCCATGCACATCCGTCCCGCTTCTCCGGAGGACGCGCTCGCGATCGAGACGATCCGTGTGCGCGGATGGCGGTCCGCATACCGTCACGTGTTTCCGCCGGCCGATCTCGACGCGCTGCCGATCGACCCCGAGCGCTGGCGGTCGCGGCTGCACGTTCCGCCGCCCGGCTGGGCGACCGTGGTCTGCGAGGAGGCGGGCGACGTCGTCGGCTTCGCCTCGACCGGGCCGAGCCGCGACGAGGACGAGTTCGGCGAGCTCTACGCGATCTACGTCGACCCGGAATCGTGGTCGACCGGCGCCGGCCGCGCACTCCTTGCCTCCGCCGAGGCGACCCTCGCGACGGAGTACGGCGCAGCGCTGCTCTGGGTGCTGGACGACAACCCGCGCGCCCGCGCGTTCTACGAGCGCGCCGGCTGGGCGCCCGACGGCACGCGAAAGGCCGAGGAGCGCCTCGGCGTCCGCGCGTCGGAGGTGCGCTACCGGAAGGACTTCGCGTGATCGTCCGTCCCGCCGTTCGGGCGGACGCCGACCCGCACGTAAGCTCTTCGCATGGTCGGATGGATCCTGATCGCGATCGGCTACGTGCTGATGCTTGGCGGATTCCGGCTGCTCGGCGGCGTGTCGTCGGCGATGGACGCACTCCGGAGCTGGGGCAGCTCGAGCGCCGGGCGTCAGCGGAGCGCGTCGAGCAGCTGACGCTCGCCGTCGTACGAGAGGAGCGCGCGCGCTTCGCCGGGCGTCGCCCAACGCACCGCGTCGACCTCGTTCGTCGGGTGAGCCTCGTCGGCGGAGGTCATGGCCCACCACCGCACTTCTTTCTCGATTCCGCCCGGCGCATAGTGCGACGAGCCGAGGAACACGCCGAGCTCGCACCGTAGGCCGGTCTCCTCCCGGACCTCGCGAAGCGCGGCATCCTCCCACGCCTCCCCCGGCTCGAGCTTCCCTTTCGGCAGCGACCAGTCGTCGTAGCGCGCGCGGTGCACGAGCAGCACGCGGCCGTCGCGAACGACGACGCCTCCGGCAGCCTCGATCACACTTCGATGAGCAGCGCGTCGCCCTGCCCGCCGCCGGAGCAGATCGCCGCGAGCCCGAGCCCGCCGCCGTTCCGGCGCAGCTCGTGCACCATCGTCCCGACGATGCGTCCGCCGGACGCGCCGATCGGGTGCCCGAGCGCGATCGCCCCGCCGTTCACGTTCACGTCCCCCTCGTCTGCGCCGAGCAGCTTCGTCGAGTTCGACGCGACGGACGCGAACGCCTCGTTGAT
>JAICUZ010000204.1 GCA_025935595.1 Burkholderiales bacterium | reverse complement strand
TGCGTGGGCGCATACGAAAGCCGCTGCGGACGCGGCGCTCTCGCGCGTGCCGAGCCCGGCGCCCTCTGCAGGCATCGACTACCGCGCGACCGGCCGGGACGGCAGCAACCAATGCAGTGGCACACCGAGCGGCTGGGCGTGTCTGCTCTATGCGAAGGGACTGCACGACGGGGTCGATGCACTCAATCTCGCGCTTGCGTTCGCAGTCACCGGACAGCGACCCTACGCCGTCAAGGCGAGGGAGTTCCTGCTCGCCTGGGTGCGGACGTACGATCGGCCGAATCCGACGGTCTCTCAGAACATCGCCGAACCGGGCGGGTTCATGCTGAAGGGCTTCATGGCCTTCGATCTCGTGCAGGGGGTGTTCACCAAAGCGGAGCGCGCCGCGTTCAGGACGTGGGCCGGACGGTTCATCGCGGTCGGAAAGGAGCGGGCCGACCACCAGGTCGATTCGCCGGGGCTCGGCGACCAGACCTTCGAGGGCGAGCGGTCGAACTGGCAACGTTACGGCAACAGCGCGACGTTCGCGCGCGCACTCGCAGTCGCCGCCGCTGCCGCGGCGGGTGACAGACAACTTCGCTCCACGCTGGAGTGGAACTGGAGCCACACGACGCGAGCCGGCCACGACAACGGCTGGCCCGCGCTGATCGACGGCGAGATCATCGACGGAACCGGCGGCGAAACCTTCGAGGGTCGCGACCGGAACGACATCGGATACGGACTGCTCGGGAGCGACGCATTGCTCGTGGTCGCTGACATCGCGAAGCACGCGGGCTTCCGCCGAAACTTGTTTGCGTACACGACCCGTGGCGGCGACTCCGTGTCGTCGCCGTTCGCTTTCTACGGCAAGTACCTGGGAAACGAACGCCCATGGCCTGCTTCCGACAAGTCGTTTTCGCACCGGGACGGCACGGCCGCCGGATACCGCGCCGCGTCGGAGGTCGCGCTCAAGAACGGGCCCCCGGCGTTCAAGGCACGCCTCAGGCAGGTCGTGGGCTTCGGCGGGCCGGCTCAGCGTGGTGCGAATTACGACCCCTACATCTGGCTCTATGCCGGGCTCGAAGGGGCGAACTGAGATGTGCGGGATAGCCGGCAGCCTCGATCTGGGTTCCGACCGCCCCCGGACGAGGACGCGGTTGCGCGGATGACCGACCTCTTGGCACACCGCGGGCCCGACGACGCCGGGCTCCTCGTCGACCCACCGGTCGTGCTGGGCCACCGGCGCCTGTCGATCCTCGACATCTCGCCTGCGGGCCATCAACCGATGGCGAGTCACGACGGCGACCTGTGGATCACGTTCAACGGTGAGATCTACAACTACAAGGAGCTCGCCGAGGAGCTTCGGGACCTCGGGCACGAGTTCTCGACCACCTGCGACACGGAAGTGCTGCTCGCGGCCTACACGCAGTGGGGCCGCAGCTCACTCGACCGCCTGAACGGCATGTTCGCCTTCGCGCTCTGGGATCGCGCACGGCAGGAGCTCGTCTGCGCTCGCGACCGCTTCGGGGTCAAGCCGTTCTACTACACGGTCGTCGACGGTCGCTTTCGATTCGCGTCCGAGATCAAGGCACTGATTATCGACAGCGACGTTCCGCGCATCCCGAACGACGACCGTGTCCTCGACTTCCTCGCCGGCGGGATCACCGATCACACCGAGGAGACCCTCTTCCAGGGAGTCCTTCAGCTGCCGGCCGGAGGCGTCTTGACCATGCGCCCCGGCGAAGGCACTGCTCCGCGTCCAGAGCGGTGGTACTCGCCGAAGCCGGCTGATTTGCGCCGTCCTTCCGCTGAAGAGCTTCGAGATCGCCTCTTCGACTCCGTCGCCCTTCGCCTGCGCAGTGACGTCCCCGTCGGAACCACGTTGTCCGGCGGGCTCGACTCGACCGCCGTCACCGCGATCGCGACCGCCTTGCGCGGCCGCGACGGGCTCCCGCCGGCTCTGACGTTCTCGTCCCGCACCGACGACCCCGAACTCGACGAGAGGAAGTACTACCAGCACGTATTGGAGATGACCGGCGCGCCGAACCGCGACCTCACTCCGACCTCGGATGGGCTCCTCGACGACCTCGACCACCTCCTCTGGCACATGGACGAGCCGTTCCACAGCGCCGCCGTCTACGGCCACTGGCAGATGTCGAGCCTTGCGCGCTCCGAAGGCGTGACGGTGCTGCTCGACGGCCAGGGAGGCGACGAGGCGCTCGCCGGTTACGCGTACCTCTTGTATCCGGGGCTCTTCTTCTCGCTGGTGCTGCGCGGCCGAATCGGTCTTGCTCTTCGAGAGGCGCGCGCCCGCGCGCGGGTCCAGGGCGTCTCCCTGCTTCGGTCGTTCAAGGAATTCGTCAAGGTCCTGCTCCCGAATCGCCTACGGAAGCGACGTCCGCCGGCGTGGCTCGCTCCCGGCAGCCGTAGGCCGGGAGCGCCCGTGCCGGGCCGAAGCCTCCTCGCCCACCACACGTACGGCCTGACCGTTCAACCGCTGCCGATGTACAACCATCAGCTCGACCGCAACACGATGTCGGTCAGTCTCGAGGCGCGCAATCCGTTTCTCGACTACAACGTCGTCGCCTGCGGTCTTGCGCTTCGGCCGACGGATCATCTTCGAGAAGGGTTCACCAAGTGGACGTTGCGCGAAGCGCTTCGCGGCTTGCTGCCCGACGAGGTTCTCGGCCGCGGGAGGAAGCAGGGCTTCTCCACGGACGAAGCCGCGTGGATCCGGGCCGACCTCGGACACGAGGTCGAAGCGACGTTCCGTTCGCCGGAGCTCGCCGCGCGCCAGTACTTCCGTCCGGCGGAGCTGCTCTCGCTTCTCGAGCGCCACCAGCACGGAGAACAACACACCGCAGCGCTCTGGCGCGCGTTCGTCGTCGAACGCTGGTTCAGGCTCTTCATCGACCCAGAGGCCGTGACGCCTCCGCCGCCGCGGGGGCGCTTTCGCGTCGACACGTCACGCTCGGCGCGGTCCGCCATCGTGCGGCTCGACCGAGAGTTGACCGCGGAGGCGCACTGATGCCGCTTCGTTCCGACGTCGAACGGAAGCTTCTGCACAGCTCGGCGTGGAACGCGCTGAGCTACGGCGGGTCTCAGATCCTGACGTTCCTCCTGATGATCGTGCTGGCGCGACTGCTGACGCCGCACGCGTTCGGGCTCGTGACACTCGGCTCCCTCCCGCTGCTCGCGCTCAACTATCTCCAGGAGTCCGGCCTCGGAGCGGCGGTGATTCGGCGACGAACCGACATCGAGCGTGCGGCGGCGACACAGCTCGTGTTCTCCGTGCTCACGTCGCTGTTGCTCTATGTCGGCTCATTCGCCGCCGCGCCCCTCCTGGCAAACGTGTTCTCCCAGCCGCAGCTGACTTCGGTGTTCCGTGTTCTCGCGCTGACGCTCGTCGTCCGGGGCGCGATGACGGTTCCGGCCACCTTGCTCGAGCGTGAGCTCGCGTTCGACAAGCGGGCGCGCGGTGATCTGGCCGGGATCACGGCGCAAGCTGTCGTCTCGGTCGCCTGCGCCGCTGCGGGGCTCGGGGTCTGGAGCCTCGTCGCGGGACAGCTGACGAGCATCGTGGTCCAGGCGAGCGTCTACTGGGCTTTCTCGCCCTTCCGGCCGTCGCCGAGACTGGCGAGTTGGTCGATGCTGCGGGAACTCGGACGCTACGGCCGTCACATCACGGCGTCGAACGTCATCCTGCTCGTCAACGACAACGCCGACAACGCGGTCATCGGTCGACTGCTCGGCGCCTCGAGCGTCGGCGTCTACAACCTCGCCTGGCGCCTTTCCAACCTGCCGGCCACGACGATCTCGTTCATCATCAGCCGCGTCACGTTCGCCGTGTACTCGACGCTACAGGACGACGTCGAGCAATTTCGTGCTGTCTTCTTGACCACACTCCGCCGTATCGCCTTTCTGTCGATCCCGCTCTCGCTCGGCATCCTGATCGCCGCCGATCCGATCGTCGTCGGCATGTTCGGGGAGCCGTGGAGGCCGGCCGTCGTGCCGCTGCAAATTCTGGCGATCTTCGGCATGTCGCGCACCGTCGCCGGGGCGACGTCCGCCGTCTTCCAGGCTTCCGGACGGCCACAGCTGAACGCACAGATCGGCGTATGGCACTCGGCCGTTCTCTTCAGCTCGCTCTATCTCCTCGCGCGGCCGTACGGAGTCCGCGGGGTGGCGTGGGCCGAGGTGATCGCGTCGGTCGCGTCGACCCTCCCCTGCTACTTCTTCGCGCTGAAGATCCTCGAGTTGCCGCTTCGCGAGCTCGCCTCTGAGCTCACGAAGCCGGCCGCGTGCGCTGCGGCCGTCGCAGCCGCCCTGCTCGCGACGAAGGTCGGCGTCTCGTCACTGCCCGCTGTGCTGCAACTCGGGATCCTCACCGCGGTCGGGTTCGCCGCCTACGGCGCGGGAATACTCACGTTCGGCCGGAGTGAGCTCTCGACGATCCGTCGAGCCTCGCGAATGAAGGCCGTAACCGAAGGATAGGTCGATCCGGATCGTCGCTTCGGGCAAGTCCCGGCAGCAGCATCGCGATCCACATGATGAGCATCAGGTTCGCGTCGCTCAGGACGGGGAACGACAACGCGTTCACGAGCAGGATGAAGACGAACGACATCGAGAAGGCGATGAGCGCTCTGCTCTCGCGGTCGGCTCGGAGCATCCGGACCGCGGCATCACCGAAGAACGACACGATCAGGGCGATCAACGCCGCGAGCGCCAGAATCCCGCCGCCGGCGAGGACGTAGATGTAACTGTTTTCCGGGTCGCCACTGAAGGTGATCTCGGTGCCGTCGATCGCCGTGAACGTAACCGGCCTGCCGTAACCGAGCCCGAGCAGAGGCTCGTTGCCAAACCCCTGGAGCACCGCGTCGAACTTCCGCTGCCGCTGGATGAGGGACGGGTCGTTACTCACATGATGATTGAGCCGCTGG
>JAICUZ010000021.1 GCA_025935595.1 Burkholderiales bacterium | reverse complement strand
TCGCCGTGGCAGACGGCGAGAGCATCGCGCGCATCGCGCTCGGCGAACAGCGGGTGATCGAGCTGTCGCCCGGCCGCGCGACTGCGCTCGGGTACGCGCCTACGGGGCTGCTTCGGATACTTCGCTGACGACCGCGGCTTCGGTCGCCACCGAGATCTCCCGTACGACCTCGACGATGTCGCGATTCGCGTTCCACACGCGCAGCTGACGATCGGACCCGTTGCCGCGCGCGAGGATCTCGCGGATCCCCTCGAGCTCGCGCTCGGAGCCGAGCTCTTTTGCGTGCGGCTCGACGTCGCGCAACGTCCTGCGGATGAGCTGCGCGACCGGCACCCGGTTCCGTCGCCCCGTCGCGAGGTCCATGATCGGCGCCTCGAGCCCGTAGCGGGCTGCGAGCCATTTGTTCTCCGTCGTCAGCAGTCGGTGCCACGTCGCGATCTCGCGTCCGGCTTCGTAGAGCTCGCAGTGCAGCTTCACGATCGCCTGGAAGAACGCCGTGATCGCGACCACGTCCTCGAGGCGCGTGACTGCGTCGCAGACGCGCATCTCGATCGTGCCGAGGCGCGGATGCGGACGGATGTCCCACCAGATATGCGTGTAGTCGGCGATACAGCCGGTGCGCTCGAGTTGTCCGACGACCTCGGCGTAGTCGGCGTAGTCGCGGAAGCGCGGCGGCGGCCCCGAGCGCGGGAACGCGGCGAACACCATCTGACGACTCGACGACAGCCCGGTCGGCTCGCCGCGCCAGAACGGGGACGAGGCGGAGAGCGCGAGCATCTGCGGCAGGTAGACGAGCAGGCCGTTCATCACCTGGATCGCCTTCTCCGGGTCGTCGACGGCCACGTGCATGTGCATGCCGAAGATCAGCTCGCGCCGCGCGATGTACTGCAACTGGTCGACGAGATTGCGGTAGCGGTCACGCGCCGTGATCCGCTGGCGCTCGAAGAGCGAGAACGGATGTGTGCCGGCCGAGCCGAAGCGGCAGCCCTCGGCGCGTGCGATGTCCGCGACGTACCCGCGGAGCTGGGCCAGCGAACGCATCACGTCCGCGGCCGTGCGGCACACCGGCGTCGTCACCTCGAGCACGGACTGCATCAGCTCGGCGTGCAGCCGGCCTCCGTGCTCGCTGTCGCCGCGCTCGACGGCCGCGAGCACCGAGTCGATGTGCTGTACGAGGTCCCAGGTCTCGGGATCGAGCAGCATGTACTCCTCCTCGACGCCGAGCGTGTACGGGTCGCCCTGCCCGAACTTGTGCTCGAGCACGCTCGCTTCGGTCGCGCCCGTTCCGATCGAGCCCTTTCCGGTGATCGACGGCGGGAAGATCTGCTTCACGAGGGCAGTATCACCGCTTCCGCCTCGATCTCCACGAGCCAGCGCGGGTCGAGGAGCTGCGTGACGATGCCGGTCGTCGCAGGCCGTGCCCGTGCGAACGCTTCTGCGTGCGCGCGGCCGACCTCGTCGATGTACGCCGCTTCGGTGACGTAGATCCGCGTGCGGACCACGTCGTCGAGGCTCGACCCCGCTTCCTGGAGCGCACGGTCGATGATGCGGAGGCAGACCTTCGCCTGGTCGTACGGCGTAGTCGGCGGGTCGGCGTCGCCGGGCATGATCGGCGCCGTGCCCGAGACCCAGACGCGCTCGCCGATCCGCACCGCGCGCGAGTAGCCGACGCGCTGCTCGAAGGCGGCGCCGGAGGAGATGAGCTGACGCTTCATCTCGCTAGTGTCGCCGTCGTGGAGGCACTCCGCCAGGTCGACGGGTGGCCGTGTGATCACGCCGCCGTCGCTGTCGTCGGCGCAGCGGACGGCTCGGTAGGCGATCGCACGAGGCGATTCCCGTGGGCGTCGGTGACGAAGCTCGCGACGGCGGTCGCGATGCTCGTCGCGGCCGAAGAAGGCATCGTCGACCTCGACGAGCCGGCCGGGCCACCGGGCTCGACGTTCCGTCATCTCCTTGCCCACGCGTCCGGCTTGCCGTTCGACCACGGCGCGCCGATCGCGCGCCCCGGCGCACGTCGTGTCTACTCGAACTACGGCTTCGACGTTGCGGCGGCGCTCGTGGAGGAGCGGGCCGGGATGCCGTTCTCGGAGTACTTCGCGCATGTGTGGAGCGACACCACCGCGGTCCTGACCGGTTCGGCCGGCTCTGGCGTCGAGGGGACGCTCGACGATCTGCTGCTGCTCGCGCGCGAGCTGCGCGAGCCGACGCGCCTCGCGCGGGAGACGTTGGACGAGGCGGTGTCGGTGCAGTTCCCCGGGCTCGTCGGCGTGCTGCCGGGCTTCGGCCGGCAGGAGCCGAACGACTGGGGGCTCGGCTTCGAGCTGCGCGACGCGAAGTCACCGCATTGGACCGGCGCACGCAACTCGCCTCGCACGTTCGGTCACTTCGGCCGCTCCGGGACCTTTCTGTGGGTCGACCCGGACGCGAACCTCGCGCTCGCGTGCCTCACGGATCTCGCGTTCGGGGACTGGGCGGCCGAGGCGTGGCCGCGCCTCGCCGACTCAGTCCTGGAGGAAGTCCACCAGTAGGCGGTTGAGCTCGTCGGGCTGGTCGATTCCGACCAGGTGGCCGGCAGCGGGGACGACGGCGAGCACGGAGTCCGGGATGTGCTCGGCCAGATGCTGCGCGATCGCGCGGAAGTCGGGCTTGTCGTCCTCGCCGACGACGACGAGCGTCGGGATCCCGAGCGACTCGAGCGGCGCCATCTCCGGCCACCGCACGTCCGGCTCCTCGTGCGCCGACTGCAGCTCGATCGCCCGCCGCTGCTGCGGCCGGACCTCCTCGTGATGCTCGGGCTTGACCCAGAAGTCGAGGTTCACCTGCGTCGCAAGGTCGAAGTCGCCGGCTTCCCAGGCCGCTTCCTCCGCAGCCCAGTAGTTGCGCATCTCCTCCGACCAGTCCCACGTCGGCAACCCCGGCGCGATCACGACCAGTCGTGAGATGAGCTCCTGCGTCGCGAGCGCGGTGCGCAACGCGACCGCGCCGCCGAACGAGTTGCCGACGAGCCCCGCCGGCAGGTGCTCGGCGACCACGTCGACGAACGAGAACGCCTCGGTCGGGAGCGGCGAGGCCCCCCAACCGGGGAGGTCGGGCGTCACCACTTCGTGCCCGGCGGACACGAGCGGCCCGACCTGCCGCTTCCAGAGTCGAGAGTCGCCGAGGGCGGAATGGAGCATGACGACCTTCACCCGCGGGACCTTAACCGGGCCAAAATGGGCCGAACGGCTCATGTGGACGTCCGGTAGGGGGTCGATGATCCCCGCATGGACGATCCAGGCGTGCTGCACCGGATCGAGGACGACCTCGCGGAGAGTTGGATCGAGGACTTCGCGGCCGACGGCGTGCAGGCGCTCGAGGCGTACCTCGCCAAGCACCTCGCCTTCCTGTCGTTCCTCGAAGACTCTCCCTCGGTCTAGGCAGAGCAAGTGGCGCGGGGCGGAGGCTTAGGCCTCCGCCGCCAGCCCCAGAGCCTTCTCGAGCGAGCCCTTCGGCATCGCGCCCACGGCGGACGCCTGCGGCTCGCCGTTCTCGAACAGGACCATGAACGGGATCGACGCGACGCCGTAGCGCTGCGCGAGGTCCTGCTGCTCGTCGATGTTGACCTTCACGATCTTGAGCTGGTGCTCGTCCGCGATCCGGTCGAGTACGGGGGAGACCGCATGGCACGGTCCGCACCACTCGGCCCAGAAGTCGACGATCACCTTGCCGTCGGACTGGAGGACCTCGTTCTCGAACGTATCGGTAGTAGCGATGGTTGCCAACTGATTCCTTTCGCTTGAGTCTTGCAGTGGTTCAAAACGCGCGGGCAGAGTCGTTTGTTCCCGCTCGCTACTCTCAGCACGCATGTTCACGCCTCTACCGGACAAGCCCGATCATCCCGCACTCGAGCTGGAGATGCTCGAGGTCTGGGAGCGTGAGCAGACCTTCGATCGCCTGCGGGAGCGGAACCGAGGCGGCCCGAAGTTCCGGTTCATGGACGGCCCGATGACTGCCAACAATCCCGCGGGCGTCCACCACGGGCACGGCCGCACGCTGAAGGACGTCTTCCAGCGCTACAAGGCGATGCGCGGTTTCGACCAGCGCTACCAGAACGGCTTCGACTCGCAAGGGCTCTGGGTCGAGGTCGAGGTCGAGAAGGAGCTCGGCCTGGGCTCCAAGCGCGAGATCGAGGAGTACGGGCTCGCGGAGTTCGCGCGCCGCTGCCGCGACCGCGTCGCCCACTTCAGCGAAATGCAGACGCAGCAGTTCATCCGCCTCGGGCAGTGGATGGACTGGGACAACGACTACTACACCTTCAGCGACACGAACATCGAGTACATCTGGGCGTTCCTGAAGGAAGTTCACGACCGCGGCTGGCTGTACAAAGGCCACCGCTCGACGCAGTGGTGCCCGCGCTGCGGCACGTCGCTCTCGCAGCACGAGCAGGCCGGCGAGGAGAACTACGTCGAGATGGAGCACCCGTCGCTTGAGGTCCGCTTCCCGCTCGCGGGCCGGGAGGGCGAGGCGCTCGTCGTCTGGACGACGACGCCGTGGACGTTGCCGGCAAACGTCGCCGCTGCGGTCAAGCCGGATGCCGAGTACGGCCTCACCGACGACGGCCGGTGGGTCGCGGTCGCGCGGTTCCCCGACGAGACGTTCCTGAAGCGCGCGCCCGGCTCGGACCTCGTCGGGCTCGAGTACTCCGGCCCGTTCGACGACCTGCCCGCGCAGGCGGGTGTAGTCCATCGCGTCATCCCGTGGGACGAGGTCTCGCTCGACGAAGGCACGGGGATCGTCCACATCGCGCCGGGCTGCGGTGCCGAGGACTTCGAGCTGTCGCGCGTCCACGACCTGCCGGTCGTCGCGCCGATCGACGAGGGCGGGCGGATGCTGCCGCAGTTCGGAGACTTCCAGGGGCTGACGACAACGGACGTCGCGGGGCCGGTGATCGACACGCTCCGCGAGCGCGGACTGCTCGTCTCGGCCGGGACGATCGTCCACCGCTACCCGATCTGCTGGCGGTGCAAGACGCCGCTCGTGTTCCGCGTCGTCGACGACTGGTTCATCGCGGCCGACGAGCTCCGGCAGCCGATGCTCGACGCGAACGCGACCGTCGAGTGGACGCCGCCGCAGTACGGCAAGCGCATGGACGACTGGCTCCGCAACATGGGCGACTGGAACATCTCGCGCAAGCGCTACTTCGGGCTGCCGCTGCCGTTCTACGAGTGCGAGTGCGGCCACCTGAACGTGATCGGCTCACGGGCCGAGCTCGAGGCGCGCGCCGTCTCCGGCCTCGACGACCTGCAGGAATTGCACCGCCCGTGGATCGACGGTGTGCACATCCGCTGCGAGCAGTGCGGCCGCGACGTCGAGCGCATCCCCGAGGTCGGTGACGCGTGGCTCGACGCCGGCATCGTCAACTTCTCGACGCTCGGCTGGCGCAACCCGGAGTGGAAGGAGCACGGCTACGCCACCGGCGCCTCCGCGGGGCTCTCCGGTGCCGACCTGCCCGACCACGCGTACTGGGAAGAGTGGTTCCCGGCGAACTGGGTCTCCGAGATGCGCGAGCAGATCCGGCTCTGGTTCTACTCGCAGTGCTTCATGGCGGTGACGCTCGACGGCCGCTCGCCGTACCAGCGCGTCCTCACGTACGAGAAGGTCTTCGACGAGAAGGGAAAGCCGATGCACAAGTCGACCGGCAATTCGATCGAGCTGAACGACGCGCTCGACCGGATGGGAGCCGACGTCGCGCGTTGGCTCTACTGCGCGCAAGTGCCGAGCCAGCCGCTGCGCTTCGGTTACGGCCTCGCCGACGAGGTGAAGCGGCGCCTACTCACGTTCTGGAACTCCGTCTCGTTCTTCTTGACGTACGCGTCGATCGCGAACTTCGACCCGAGCGGCGCGTCGGCCGAGCCGCAGCCACTCGACCGCTGGCTTCAGTCGCGAACGGCGCAGCTCGTCCGCGACGCGACTGCGGAGTACGAGCGGTACTGGACGCCCGGAGTCGTAGCGGCCTTCGAGTCCTACATGGAGGACCTCTCGAACTGGTACATCCGGCGTTCCCGGCGGCGCTTCTGGGAAGACGACACCGCCGCGCTCCGCGCGCTCTACGACTCGCTCACGCACGCGCTGCGTGTGATCGCGCCGGTGATGCCGTTCCTCGCCGACCATCTGTGGCGCCACCTCGTCGACCCCCACGAGTCGGTGCACCTCGCCCAGTGGCCCGAGCCGGGCGAGGTCGACGACGCGCTGCTCGCGGAGGTCGCCGACGTACGTCGCGTGGTCGAGCTCGGACGTCGTGCGCGCGACGAGGCACGGCTCAAGCTGCGCCAGCCGCTGCGGCGGCTCGTCACCGAAGGCGCGCCGCTCGCTGCGTCGCACGTGGACGAGATCGCCGACGAGCTCCGTGTGAAGGAGGTCGTGTTCGGGGAGGTCGAAGCGTCGGAGCTCCGCGTCAAGCCGAACCTGCCGGTGCTCGGGCCGAAGCTCGGCGCACGGCTCGGGGCGGTGCGCGAGCACCTCGCGCGCGGCGAGTTCGAGGAGCTCGACGGCGGCCGGTTCCAGGTCGACGGCCACGTTCTCGAGCCCGACGAGGTGCTGGTCGAGCGCGTGGGCCGCGAGGGATGGGCGGTCGCGAGCGACGCCGGCGTCACCGTTGCGCTCGAGACAGCGCTCGACGACGAGCTCGTGCTCGAAGCCAAGCTGCTCGATCGCGTGCACGAGGTGAACGTGCTGCGTCGCAACAGCGGGCTTGCGATCACCGACCGCATCAAGCTCTGGCTTCCCGACGTCGACCTGGTCGAGCGGTACCGCGAGCGGCTGATGAACGAGACGCTTGCCGTCTCGGTCAACCTCGGCGACCTGCGCATCGAGCGCGCGTAACTACTGCTGCGCTTCGGCAAGCGCGAGCTCGCGGCGGAGCTCGACCGGTAGCCGGAACTCGACGTCCTCGTCGACGAGGCGGTATGCCTCGATGTCTGCGACGCCGCGCGCGCGGAACCAGTTGCACACGCCTTCGACGAGCTTCTCCGGCGCGGAGGCGCCGCTCGTCACGCCGACGACGTCCACGCCGTCCATCCACTTCTCGTCGATCTCCGTCTCGTCGTCGATCAGGTAGGACGCGACTCCGCCGGCGCGTGCGACCTCGACGAGCCGGTTGGAGTTCGACGAGTTGCGCGAGCCGATCACGAGCAGCAAGTCGATCTCCGACAGCATCTCCTTCACCGCCCACTGCCGGTTGGAGGTCGCGTAACAGATGTCTTCGCGCTTCGGCGCATGGATGTCGGGAAAGCGAGCGCGGAGGGCCGTGATGATCTCACCCGTCTCGTCGACCGACAGCGTCGTCTGCGTCACATACGCGACCTTCGCCGTGCCGAGCTCGAGCCGGTCGACGTCGGCCACCGACTCGACGAGGACGATCGAGTCCGGCGCCTCGCCCATCGTCCCGACCACCTCTTCGTGGCCGGCGTGGCCGATCAGCACGACCGTGTACCCCTCGGCCGCGTAGCGCCGTGCCTGCACGTGCACCTTGGTGACGAGCGGGCAGGTCGCGTCGATCGTCTGGAGTCGACGTTCCGCGGCGTTCGCGTGCACCGACGGAGCGACCCCGTGGGCGGAGAACACGACCGTCGCGCCTTCCGGGACCTCGGTCTCCTCGTCGACGAAGACGGCGCCGCGCGCCTCGAGGTCGCGGACGACGTGGAGGTTGTGGACGATCTGCTTGCGGACGTAGACCGGAGGCCCGTAGAGGTCGAGCGCCTTCTCGACCGTCTCGACCGCGCGCTCGACGCCGGCGCAGTAGCCGCGGGGTGACGCCAGGAGGACCTTCGTGACCACGCCTGCAGGGTACCCAGCCCCGGAAACGACAAGGCCCGCTGCTCGGGGGGTCGTCGCAGCGGGCCTCGCGTGATCGCTCACCGCGGCATATGGCCAGGAACGCGCGCCGCGGATCGCATCGCCCAGTGGCAATGACGCTACTCCACCGGCGCCCGGAGGCGAAATAGGCCGAGAGGCCCATCTTTGCAAGCAGGGCGCGTACGCCTCCCGCGGAATACCATTCGACGGCGATCAAGGGAGTTCCGTGAGCAACGCAACCCAGGCGGTGGTGCTGAACGGCGTGCCGTTGGTGCTGCTCGCAGCCGCATACGCGGCTGTGACCGTGGCCGTGGTGCCGGCGTTGTGGCGCGAGCGCCGCGGTGCCCATCCGCTCGACTGGGCGGTTGTCCTCGTCTTCCCGGCCATCGCGTTCGCCGCCGGCGTGTTCGGCGTGCTCACCGTCTTGGAGCAACGTCCTCTCGGTGGTCACCTGTGGTTTGCACTCGCGGCGACGCTGGCCGCCTTCCTGCCCGTCCTGCCGATCCTCCTCCACTGGCGGGAGCGGGCATTCCTCGCACGCGGAGTCAGCCGCTCCCTCGTTGCCGAGGAGCGCGCCTCGTCGCGCGACCGCGAGCTCGAGGCGGTGTCGGAGATCTCGGTCGCGCTCGCGCGAGCGCGGTCGCCCTTGGACGTCGCCCGGCCACTCGCGGCACACGTCGCGAGGCTCCTCCGCGTCGATTTCGTGGGTGTCGTGTTGGCGGACGAAGAAGGCAGGAAAGCGCAAGGCATGTACGCCGAGTCGGCGGGGGAGGCTGTGGCATGGTGGGCCGAGACGACGGTCGATCTCCGTGGTGAGCCGTCCGGGATCGCCCGCGCGTACTTCGACGCGGCGCCGGTCACCGTCTACGACGTCGGAGAGTCGTCGCTCGTCAGCCCGCGTCTCGCGACGCTCGTCGGCGCGCGAAGTGGCGCATGGGTGCCGATGATCACGGAGGAGCGGGTCGTCGGCGTGCTGGTTCTCGCGACTACCGACCAGCACCGTGAGTTCGTTACCGAAGAGCTGTCGATTCTGCAGGCAGTTGCCGCTGAGGCTGCGCTCGCCTTCGAGCGGCTCCGGTCTGCAGCCGCGCTCGCCGAGGCGCTCGAGCGCGAGAAGCGGGCAGCGGAGATCGTTCGCCGGCTACGTGCCGAGCTCGACCCCGAGTCGGTGGTGCGCGTCGCGCGCGAAGAGCTCACCGACACACTCGCGCTCGACGGGATCACGATCGACGCCTCCGGGGAACAGACACGCGTCGACGTCGAGCGTGAGAGCCCCCTCACAGACGGCGAGGAGGCGCTCGTGGAGATCGTTCGCTACGAGATCGGCGCGGCCGTGCGCACGGCAGGCTTGCTCGCGGAGAGCTCGCGCCAGGCGCGCGTACAGCGCGGCTTCTACCGCATCGCCTCCTTGCTCGGGGAGCCCGTCTCCCCGGCGCAGGCATATGACGCCGCCGCCCAAGCGGCCACGGAAGCGCTCGGCGGCGACTTCGCCGCAGTGCTCGCCCGCGGCGCCGGAGGTCTCGTCATCGTCGGCGGTCATGACCTGCCTCCCGATGTCGGTGAGCTGCCGATCCCGGAGCTGTTCGTCGATGCCGCGGACGGCGGGCAGATGCTCGCTGCTCCGGAGATCGAGCATGACGGCCGATTCACCGATGAATGGCGCCGCGCCTCGTTCAACTCTTTGCTCGCGATCCCCGTCCGTGGTGAGCGGGCGGAGCTCGTTCTCGTGTTCTTCGCTGCCGCGCACGCCTTCTCAGGCGAAGACCTCGAGCTCGCACAGCAAGTCGCGCGCGCCGCCCGTGGTGCGTTCGAGCGGAGCCGGCTGTTCGACGCGGAGCGCACCGCGCGCTCGCTGGCGCAACAGCTCGCGCGCACGGGAAGCTTGCTCGCGTCCGAGCTCGATCCCGCAGCGGTGCTCGATGCCGTGGTCGCGGAAGCGGTCGATCTGCTGCGTGTCGACGCTGCGGTGCTTTCATCTCTCGACGAACGCGATCTGGTGATCACCGCTGCGGTCGGCGACGGCGCCGACGGTGCGATCGGAGTCCGCGCACCGCTCGGCGCGAGTGCGCCGGGAGACGTCGTCCGGTCACGTGCACCGGCGGTATACGAGGACGCCTCGCAGAACGACAGCTTGCGGACCGGCGACATCTTCCTCGCCGCCGGCCACGCCGCCTACCTCGGCGTGCCGTTGAGCGCGCCGGACGGGGGGCTCTACGGCGTGCTGTCCGTCTACGGTCGCACGGCGCGCGTGTGGCGCGAGGAAGAGGTGCAGGCTCTCGTCGCGCTCGCAGCGAATGCGGCTGCGGCGCTGACGAACGCGGAGCTCTACCAGCGTGTCGCGGTCGAGCGCGAGCAGAGCGTTGCGATCCTCGCGAACATCGCCGACGGGATCGTCGCCGTCGACCGCGACGGCCATGTGGTGCTCTGGAACCGCTCGGCCGAGGAGATCACCGACGTCCCCGCGACCGAGGCTGTCGGCCGTACGCCCGCGCAGGTGCTGCAGCGCGAGCTCGAGTCGGAAGCCGGCGGCACGAACCGGCTCGTCGCCATCAAGCGTGGAGAGGAGGACGTGTGGCTCTCGCTGTCGGAGACGGTCATGCGCGACCCGACCGGCGCCGTCGCCGGTCGCATCTTCGCCTTCCGCGATATCTCGGCCGAGCACGAGCTCGAGCAGATGAAGACGGATTTCGTCTCGACCGTGTCCGTGGAGCTCCGGACGCCGCTGACGTCGATCTACGGCTTCGCCCAGACGCTCCTCCGCGAGGACGTCGGCTTCACCGAGGTCGAACGGCGCACCTTCTTGGAGTTCATCGCCCGCGAGTCGGAAGGTCTGACCGCGATCGTCGACGCGCTGCTCAACGCCGCGCGACTCGACCGAGGTGATCTGGCCGTGACGCTCGCACCGACGGATGTCGTGGACGTCGTGCACAGCGTGGTGCACACAGCGTCGGCTGATGCGAACGGGCACCGGTTCATCGCGGAGGTCGACGGCAGCCCCGGGTGGGCGAATGCCGACCCGGACAAGCTGCGCCAGGTGCTCGACCAACTCGTGGCGAACGCGGTCAAGTTCTCGCCCGGCGGCGGAACGGTCACGGTGTCGGTCGAGCGCCGTGCCGACGCGATCGAGATCGCGGTCGCCGACGAAGGAGTCGGGATCCCGACCGGCGATGTCGACCGGATCTTCTCCAAGTTCACGAAGGTCGCGAGTGGCCCGGGAACCGGCTTGGGGCTGTTCATCGCCCGCGGGCTCGTACGAGAAATGGGAGGACGGATGTGGGTGGAATCGACCGAGGGCGTCGGCGCGCGATTCGTGTTCGCGCTCGCGCTCGCCGAGGATGTGTGAGATTTCCGTGATGCAAGGCATAACGGAGTCGATGACAAGCGGATCGACACGGGTGCTCGTGATCGACGACGAAGCGCCCATTCGGCTGCTGTGCCGCGTGAATCTCGAAGCGGAGGGCATGCAGGTGCTCGAAGCGGCGGACGGGCCGAGCGGGCTCGAGAAAGCACGCGCCGAGTCGCCGGACGTCGTCCTGCTCGACGTGATGATGCCGGGGCTCGACGGCTGGCGCGTCGCCGAGGAGCTTCTCGAAGATCCACGCACGGAGTCGATCCCGATCGTGTTCCTCACCGCGCGGGCGGAGTTGCGCGACCGCGCACGCGGGATCGACCTCGGCGGCATCGACTACGTGACGAAGCCGTTCAACCCGGTCGAGCTCGCTCCGCTCGTCCGAAGCCTTCTTGCGCGCGTCGAGCGCGGGGAACGCGATGACCTGCGCCACGAGAAGCTGTCGGAGTTGCGCGCGCTGCTCGAGCGCGACGTGATGCGCTAGCCCGCGAAGTCGGCGGTGACGACGTGCGCGCCGGTGTAGCCCAGAAACGCGCCGACGAGATCCCCGATGCCGATCCGGGTGTAGCCGGGGCGTAGGAGGTTCGCGCGGTGCTCCGGGCTCGCGAGCCACGCGCGGACGATTCCGCTCGCCGTGCCGAACGGGCCGTTGCCCCACGCAAGGTTCTCGCCCGTCAGCGTGCCTCTGACGTCGAACCGCAGCATGCGGGCGCCGAACGAGCCGTGCTGGAAGATCTGCGTCACGAGCATGTCGTGCGAATGTGCGCGTGCCGCGCGCTGTAGCCTCGGGTCGTAGCGCAGTGGTGCTAGACCGTGCGCTGCGCGGACCTTGTTCAGGTCACGAAGGAGGCGCGATTCAGCGCGTGTCAGGCCGGCGGCGGCGGAGGTGGTGGAGAGGGTCAGGACGAGAAGCGCCGCGCCGAGTGCCGTGAGCCGCTTCAGCACGCGGGGGATCATAGGGGGTGGCTCGGATCACCGCGCAGATTGTGCAAGACCTACTGCAAATAACACGATTCCAGCTCCTACAAGCTGCACCGCGTCGAGTGACTCTCTGAGCCACAGCCAGCCGACGATCGCGCCCACGACAGGCTCCAGCATCGCGACGATCCCAGCAGTGGTCGCGCTTACGTGGCGGAGCGCGCTGATCAGCAGGAGAAACGGCGCGATCGTACCGAGAACGATCATCCAGAGTGCGAGCAGCCACACCGGCGCGTGATGTGACGCGAGCGTTCCGTTGAGGCTCGTGTCGATCGTCAGCGCGTGCGCCGGGAACGACCACCACGGGACGACCAACGCCCAGAAGACGGACGCGAACAGAAATCCCCACGCAAGGAGCGACACGGGATCGCGTCCGGCGACCACGTGCTCTGCGAGCAGCACGTACAGCGCATACGCGAAGGCGCCGGCGAACGCGAATGCGAGCCCTGCGGTCGACAGCGACTCGCCGCCGAAGACGTCGACGATCAGGCCGAGCCCGGTCAGTGCGAGCGCGAGCGCGACCCAGATGCGCCTCCGCACCGGCGCGTGTTGCACGAAGCGCGCCCACAACGCGACGAGCAACGGCGCGAGGTACTCGACGAGCAGCGCGATCCCGATTGCGAGGCGGTGGATCGCGAGGAAGTAGAAGAACTGCACGAACGCGAGCCCGCCCGTCCCGAACGCGACGAGGTACGGCAGCTCGCGGCGCGTGAGGCGAAGCCGGTGCGGCGCGGTCACCAGGAGGATCGCGACCAGCCCGGCCGCCGCCCCGAGTGAGCGCACCTGGGCCAGCCGCTCGGACGACAGGCCGGTGGCGAGGATCGTCTTCGACACACCACCGTTCAGCCCCCACAACGCGGCTGCGACCGCGGCCATCAGGTAGCCGAGCCGCGGGCGCCGGCGGCGTGCCGGCTCGACGGGGAACGCCGCCTCGCTCACCTACACTCCGTCGGAGCAACGGGACGTAGCTCAGCCTGGTCAGAGCGCCGCCTTTGGGAGGCGGAAGCCGTCGGTTCGAATCCGACCGTCCCGATCGCGGCCTCGACCCCTAGAGAAGCCAGTCGCCCGCGCGCAGAATCGGGACGGCGTCGCCGGAGGCGGTCACGCCGTCGACCTCGAGCTCGTTCGAGCCGATCATGAAATCGGTGTGGATCGACGAATGGTTGACGCCTCGCTCGACCCGCTCCTCCGGGGCCAGCGCGCCCGCCCACTCGACCGCCTGCAGGATCGGTGCTCCGAGGGCGATGTGCGACGACGCGTTCTCGTCGTAGAGCGTGTCGTAGAAGACGAGTCCCGTCTCGCCGACTGCGGAATGACCGTCGACGAGCGCGACCTCGCCGAGGCGCGCTGCGCCTTCGTCGGTCGCCACATGCGTGCGCATGACGTCTTCGCCCGTTCCGGCCTTCACCTCGACCGCGCGGCCGCCTTCGAACCGGACTTCGAGATCCCGCACGATGTTCCCCTGGATCTGCAGCGGCAGCGTCGAGCGGACGTAGCCGTCGACACGGCGTGAGTCGGGAGTCGTGAACACTTCCTCGGTCGGCATGTTCGCGACATGGTCGATGCCGTTCGAGTGGTCGAGGGCAGCCTGCCACGCGCTCTCCGGATGGAGGCCGATCATCAAGTCGGTCCCGGGACCGCGGTAGCGCAGGTGGTCGAACCGGCGCTCGTTCAGCGCGGCGGCACGCGCCTGCAGTCGCGAGATGTGCTCGCGCCATGCGGCGACAGGGTCGTCTGCATCGAGCCGCACAGCGTGCGCGACCGCATCCCAGAGCCGCTCGACGTCCGGCTCGTCGAACACGGTGCGCGCCCAACCTTCGTTCGGGTAGGCGACGATCGACCAGTTGCAGACGCCGTCGCTCAGCCGGAGCGACGCCTCCGCGACCTCCTTCATCCGCGCCTTGCCGACTCGCTCGCCGTCGAGATCGGAGAAGAGCTCCGGTTCGGGATTGCCGGAGATGGCGAGCAGCGCACCGCCGATCCGGCCGAGCTCGTCGTACCGCTCGACTGCCCACGGCGGCGAGTAACCGAGCTGGTCCTCGGCGGCGCTCGCGATGTGGGCGCGCCGGACATGCTGGTCTGCGTACTGCACGTCGACGAACGACGCGCCCGCCTCGTATGCGGCACGTGCGATCTCGCGGGCGAACGGGGCATGCTCGATGTACGCGTTGACCGCCAGGACCTGGCCGGGCTGCAGGTTCACACCGACGTTGACGGCGAGCTGCGCGTACTTCCGAAGACGGTCCTCTGCGGCGGACACGGCGCCCAACGATAGCCAGCCGCGGCGGGCTGTCGGTTGGCCGGGGCGCTCCGTAGACTGGCCGAGCCGTGAAAGGTGGTCTCCTCGCCGTGCTCGTCGTCGTCATCATCAGCTCCGGGTGTGGGGCGGGCGGCACGACGATCTACACCAAGGACGCGACCGAGGCGTGTCTCCAGGACGCGGGCCTTCAGCCGCGGCCGGTGACGGAGACGGCCGACTTCGTCGCGAACTCGGCCACGGGTGGGGCGTTTGTCGTGCAGCTCGTCGCCAACCGCGTCACCGTCTCTTTCGGCGAAACGGAGGCCGACGCGGACAACATCGATCAGGCGTACCGCCGCTTCAAGGCGACGAACGTCGGGATCAACGACGTGCTGCGCCGGCAGGGCAACGCGTTGATGCTCTGGCACGTCCATCCGCAGGACGACGACCTGGCGACGATCACCGGCTGCTTGAAGCGGTAGATACATCAATCTAGTTTGATGTAATATCCGGGGCGTGGAGACGCGCCCGCCGGTCCTGTTCCAGCTCGCCGGTCATCCGATCCGCTGGCGGCTGCTCGCCGAGCTCGCCACCTCGGATCGCCGTGTTCGCGAACTGACCGGGGCGGTCGGGGAGCCGCAGAACCTCGTCTCCTACCACCTGCGGCTTCTTCGGTCCGGCGGCCTCGTGGTGTCGCACCGCAGCGCGTTCGACGGTCGCGACTCGTACTACGGCCTCGACCTTCAGCAGCACGGTTCGCTGTTCGCGGCGACCGGTGCGTTCGCCTCGGACGATGCACCCGCGACGCGCCCGTTGCGGATCCTCTTTCTCTGTACCGGTAACAGCTCGCGTTCGCAGATCGCCGAAGCGCTGATCGACCGCCTGTCAAACGGGGCAGTGCACGCATGGAGCGCCGGCAGCAAGCCGAAGACGCTTCATCCGAACGCTGTCCGGGTGATGGCGGCGCGGGGGATCGACATCTCGCGCAACGAGACGAAGCCGCTCGACCTGTTCACGGGCGAGCGGTTCGATCTCGTGATCACGCTGTGCGACAAGGTGCGCGAGGTGTGCCCGGACTTCCCGGACACGCCGGACGCGCTCCACTGGAGCGTTCCCGATCCGGCCTTCGCACCGGGCACGGACGACGAGACCTACGCCGTCTTCGAGCAGACCGCGGTCGACCTCGAGGCGCGCATCACGTTCTTGCTCCACCGCCTCGACGTCGGTGGAGTCGATCGAGGAAAGGAGTGACCATGAAGCTCCCGTACCAGGAGCCTCTCGTTCCGATCGAGCCGGGGGAGCGGCAGATTCCCGAGCCGCCGCGGCGCGGCGAGCCGGGTGGGCCGCCGTGCGGCATCTGCACCGGGAAGTCGACGTCGGCGGTGTGGTCCGACGAGAACTGGACGCTGCATCCGCCGGTCGGCGGCAGCCTGCCCGGCGCCGTCTGGCTCGCGAGCCGCGTGCACGCCGATTCGTTCTCCGACCTGCCGGCGGACGTCGCGGCCGAGTTCGGACCGGTCGCAGCGCGCGTCGAGCGCGCGATCCTCTCGCGCGGCGACGTGGGTCGCGTCCATCTCTACCGCTGGGGCGACGGCGGCGCGCACTTCCACGTCTGGTTCATCCCACGGCCGCTCGGGATGCTCGAGGCCTCGGGAATGGCGTTGCCGATCTGGGAGGACGTCCTGCCGAACGTCAGCGACGAGGAACTGGCCGACGCGGCCCGCGAGGTCGCGGCCGCGATGTGAGCGGCTCGCTCGCCCGGCGGCTCGGCACAACCGACGCGGTCGTCATCGGGCTGGGCTCGATGATCGGTGCGGGCGTCTTCTCGGCGTTCGCGCCGGCCGCGGCGGCGGCGGGGAGCGGCCTGCTGATCGGCCTGCTGCTCGCAGCCGGCGTCGCGTACTGCAATGCGATCGCGTCGGCGCAGCTCGCGGCGCAGTACCCGACGTCCGGCGGCACGTACGTCTACGGCAGGGAGCGTCTCGGCGAGTGGTGGGGGTTCCTGGCGGGATGGGGGTTCGTCGTCGGGAAGACCGCCTCGTGCGCGGCGATGGCGATCACGTTCGGCGCGTACGTCGTTCCCGGCTCGGAGTGGGGCCGCCGTGCGGCGGCGCTGGCGGCGGTCGTCCTGTTGACCGGCGCGAACCTGCGCGGGATCTCTCGGACGGCGCGACTCGCGCGCGTGCTCGTCGCTGCGTCGCTCGCCGCCCTGGCGATCGTCGTCGCCGCGATCGGGCTCGGCGGTCACGCATCGTCGTCGCACATCGGCAGCGTGTTCGCACGCGGAGGCGTGTACGGCGTGTTGCAGGCCGCGGGGTTGCTCTTCTTCGCGTTCGCCGGCTACGCGCGCATCGCGACGCTCGGCGAGGAAGTGCGCGATCCCGCGCGGACCATTCCGCGTGCGATCCCGCTTGCGCTCGGCATCACCGTCGTCCTCTATCTCGTCGTCGGCGTCGCCGCCCTCGCCGCCGCGGGGCCTGCGGTGCTCGCCGCAAGTCATGCGCCGATCACTGCAGCGGTGCGCGCAGCCGGCGCCGCGTGGTCGGTGCCGGTCGTGCGTGTCGGAGCGGCGGTCGCCAGTCTCGGCTCATTGCTTGCGCTGATCGCGGGCATCGGGCGCACCACACTGGCGATGGCGCGCAACGACGACCTGCCACGCGGCCTCGCCGTCATCGAGGAGACCCGTCAGGTCCCGGTACGGGCGGAGCTCGCGGTGGCCGCTGTCGTCGCGCTTCTCGTCGTCACCACGGACCTGCGGGGCGCGATCGGCTTTTCGTCGTTCGGCGTGCTGCTCTATTACGCGGTCGCGAATGCGTCGGCGTTCACGCAGGACGCTGCGCACCGGCGCTGGCCGCGTGCGTTGAACGTTATCGGGCTCGTCGGTTGTGTGACGCTCGTGGCGACGCTTCCCGCTGCGTCGGTCGCCGTCGGCGTCGCGGTGCTGCTCGCGGGCGTCGTGCTCAGAGCCCTTCTTCGGCGAGGAAGCGCCGGAACCAGTAGAGGAACACGACGAACAGTACGAGCGCCTGTTCAGTCGCCATCGTCACGCCGGCGATCTCCTGGTCGGTGAGCGGGCTCAGGCCCCAGACGCGCGGGTGTACGTCGACGTAGTAGTCGTAGACCGGCCGCGGCAGCAACGCGAGCAGGAGCCCGAGCGGCGACGCGAGCAGGAACGAGGCGAACGCGTACCCCGCGCGCGCGCCCGACGCGAGCCGGCGCGGCACGTCGTGGACGAGCGGCCACCAGAGGAGCGGGCCGGTGCCGAAGTAGCACGCGTGCTCGAGATGGATCAGCCACGACTGGTGCTCGAGCGCGTAGTCGTAGATCGGCGGGACGTGCCAGAAGAAGTAGTCGGCAAGCCATACGGGCAGCGCGACGGCGGGGTGAACTGCGATGCGCCAGCCTTTGAAGCGGGCCGCGGCCGCGGCCATCCCGGGCGAGATGCCGAGCACGGCGAGGAGCGGCGCCCACTCGGCGAGGATCACGTTCTGCAGGAGGTGCGCGGTCAGCAGGTAGTGGAGCCCGAGATGGTGGAGCGGCGTCCAGAACGCGACCGCGAGCAGGATCATGGAACCGGCGAAGCAC
>JAICUZ010000159.1 GCA_025935595.1 Burkholderiales bacterium | reverse complement strand
CTGTTCGCTGCGCTCTACGTGCGCCTGATCCGGGCGAATGTGATGGAGACGATGAACGAGGACTACGTGCGCACCGCCCGCGCGAAAGGTGCCTCTCAGCGGCGCGTGATGGTGCAGCACGTGCTACGCAACAGCATGCTTCCCGTGGTGACGATCCTCGGCATGGATCTGGGCCTGGCGCTCGGCGGCGCAATCTTCACCGAGGGCATCTTCAACCTGCCGGGGCTCGGTCACGAGATCATCCAGGCATACGGCCGCGCCGACCTGCCGTTGATCACCGGCATCGTCGTGTTCTCCACGATCGCCGTAATCGTGTTCAATTTCCTCGTGGACGTCACGTACGGATTCCTTGATCCGCGGATTCGGCCGAGCTGATGGTCGCCGCCCTCGAAGTCAAGGATCTCAGCACGTCGTTCCGGACGGACGACGGCATCGTCCAGGCGGTCTCCGGCGTCAGCTTCCGGCTCGAACCGGGGAGCACGCTCGGCGTCGTCGGCGAGTCCGGGTCCGGCAAGAGCGTCACGTTCCTCACCGTCATGGGGCTCGTCGACCCGCGGCAGGCGACCGTCCGCGGCTCGGTACTGCTCCAGGGCGAAGAGATGCTCGGTGCGAGCCAGTCGCGCATGCGCCAGATCCGCGGCCGCACGATCGGGATGATCTTCCAGGACCCGATGACTTCGCTGAACCCGGTGAAGACGATCGGGTGGCAGCTCCAGGAAGCGGTCCTGATCCATCAGGACGTCTCGAAGAAGGAGGCGCGGAAGCAGGCGATCGACATCCTCAAGGAGGTCGAGATCCCGCGCGCCGACCAGCGCGTCGACGACTACCCGCACCAGTTCTCGGGCGGCATGCGCCAGCGCGTGATGATCGCGATGGCGCTCATCAACAACCCGGAGATCCTGATCGCGGACGAGCCGACGACCGCGCTCGACGTGACGACGCAGGCGCAGATCCTGCGGTTGATGAAGAAGCTGCAGGCCGAGCACGAGACGGCGATCGTGATGATCACGCACGACCTCGGAGTCGTCGCCGAGCTCGCCGACCACGTGATCGTGATGTACGGAGGGAAGGTGGTCGAGCAGGCGAACGTCGACGACCTGTTCGTGAAACCCGAGATGCCGTACACGTGGGGCCTGCTCGGGTCGCTGCCGCGCCTGAACGCGACCGGCGCCCGGCTCGACCAGATCCCCGGCCAGCCGCCGTCGCTGCTCAACCCGCCGAGCGGCTGCCCGTTCCATCCGCGCTGCGAGTTCGTGATGAGCATCTGCCGGACCGAGCTGCCCGGCCTCGACCTCTCGACGGTCGGGAACGACCATCGGTTCCGCTGCCACCTCGACGAAGAATCGCGAACGCGGATCTGGAACCAGAAGAAGGCTGCCCTCGTCAACGAGGACGCTGCATGAGCACTGCGAACGGGTCGGGGAACGAGCTCCTCCGCGTCGAGGGGCTGCAGAAGTACTTCCCCGTCACGCGCGGGCTCGTGTTCCAGAAGGAGGTCGGATCGGTCAAGGCGGTCGACGGCGTCTCGTTCTCGCTGAAGGCGGGGGAGACGCTCGGAGTGGTCGGCGAGTCCGGCTGCGGCAAGTCGACGATGGCGCGCTGCATCGCGCGGCTGCTCGAGCCGACCGGCGGCACGATCTGGTTCGACGGCCGGGACATCACGCACCTCGACCGTGCGGACATGCGGCCGGTGCGGCGCGACATGATGATGGTCTTCCAGGACCCGTACGCGTCGCTCAACCCGCGCAAGCGCGTCGGTGCGATCGTCGGTGAGCCGCTCGAGGTCCACGGGGTCGGAAACGACGAGGAGCGGAAGCGGCGCGTGCAGGAGCTGCTCGAGATCGTCGGGCTGAACCCGGAGCACTACAACCGGTTCCCGCACGAGTTCTCCGGCGGCCAGCGCCAGCGCATCGGCATCGCGCGCGCACTCGCGATCAACCCGAAGCTGATCATCTGCGACGAGCCGGTGTCGGCACTCGACGTGTCGGTGCAGGCGCAGATCCTCAACCTGCTCAAGGATCTGCAGGACGACTTCGGGCTCACCTACATCTTCATCGCGCACGACCTCAACGTCGTCCGCCACATCTCCGACCGCGTCATGGTGATGTACCTCGGCCGCGCCGTCGAGCTCGGGTCGCGCGACGACCTCTACCGTGAGCCGAAGCACCCGTACACGGGTGCGTTGCTCTCAGCCGTGCCGATCGCGGATCCGGAGCAGGGCCGCTCGCGGAAGCAGATCATCCTCGAGGGCGACGTCCCGAGCCCGCTCAACCCGCCGGCGGCGTGCCACTTCCATCCGCGGTGCCCGCGGTTCGTCGACGGCAAGTGCAACGTCGACACGCCCGAGCTGATCCAGCACGGCAGTCACCTCGCCGCGTGCCATTTCCCGCTCGAGCGCTGGCCGATGTCCGAGGACGAGATGCGGCGGCGCGAAGCGCCGCAAGTCGGCGCCGCGGATTAGTGCTCGTCCAGGCGGCCCGCCGGCTCGCATTGATCTTCGCCGCGGTGCTCGGCTCGACCGTCGTCGTGTCGGTGCTTCTCGGCCTCGCGGCCGGCAAGAGCCTCGGGCGGTCGGTCGCGATCGGGCTCTATGTGGCCGGGGCGGTGGCGCTGCTCGGCTGCTTCGTGATGGGTGCGCGCGGCCCGCTTCGGGGAACCGGCGCCTCCGGCGAGAACACGCCGCTTCTCGGGGCTCGGAAGGTGCGCCGGGCGACCTCCGACGAGCGCACCGAGGCGACCCGAACGGCCTTGCTGCTCTTCGCCCTGGGACTCGTCCTGGTCGTGATCGGGTCGGTGATCGACCCGGCGCATCGGGCGTTTTGACGAATCCGGGATGGAGATCACCCGTCTGGGTGACTAACAGACGCGCCCGACTGTCGTCCTACCTCCCGTGAGACCAGCACGTTGCGACCGTTCGCGTGAAGCGATTTCGCTCCGGCTCGACGGGGTTCTGTCCCTGTTCGAGTCGGCGCTGCTCGACCGGCACCTGCGCAGGTGCGCCGACTGCCGCGACTTCGCCGCAGGCGCGGCGGCCCTGACGCAGCTCCTGCGCGCGGCTGAGCTCGAGCAGCCCCTTCGGCCCGTGGCCATCCCGGCCGGCCGCCGCCACGTGCGGCGCGTCGCTGCAGGTGCCCTGACGGCCGTGGCCAGCGTGGCGGCCGCAGCAGTCGTGACGCTGTCGCCGAGTGGGCACAGCACCAAGGGCTCCGTGTCGGCGTCGTCGCAGGTCGAGACCGGCGCACCGGTCCTGGTCGTCGTCGCGGCCCACCCGACGCCCGACGCCCGCGAGACCGTGCCGCGCCTGACCATGCAGCCGGCCTCCGTCGCAGACGGCCCCGTGCACGGCCTCTTCAACACGCCCGTCACGACGCCCGTCACGGTCCGCGTCTAGGCGAAACGCGCGGTCTAGCCGGGTGCTGCCGGGACCGGCGGGCGCCAGCGCGGCTGCCAGTAATCGATCAGCCACTTGCCGGTCTTCGTGCCGCCGGCGCGCTTCATCCCGATGAAGAAGAGCAGCTCGGGGCGCTTCTGGGTGTGACCGACCGGGATCAGGTCGACGTTGAAGAGCGCCTGCGTCTGGTAGTGGTAGACCGGAACGAACTCGGCGGTGTCGACGTTCTCCGCCTCGTACTGGATGACGGGGATGTTGCCGGACTCCCATTGCTTCAGCGTCATCGTCCCCTTCAGATCGGGGTCGACGAGCGTGTAGGCATAGGCGAGCTTCTTCCGCGCGACGGCCGTCTTGATGAACGTCCGCATCAGGTCGATCTGCTGCTTGGTGACCGGCACCGTCTTCTCCTTCGCCGCCACCTTCGCCGGCTGGTTGGAGATCGTGTCCGGGAACGCGTTCGACGTCCCGCGCAGGACGAACACCGAGACGAAGGCGACGACGCCGATCGCGAAGATCGCCGCGCTGACGATGAGAAATCGCCGCTGCTTACGCGGCGAGTTGAGCCAGCCCCCGAGGATCCCGGTGGAGTCCGTCATACCCGTGTAGACCACGGTAGCAGCGAAAAAGTTAGGGCTGGGACGCGAGTTCTTTCTGTTCCTCCGCACCGTCGCGATACCTGGACGGGAGGGGCGGAAGCTCCGTCCGGCCGCTCGCCCGCACGGCTCGACGCCAGCGGTGGGCCCGCAGCAGCGCACCGACCCCGAGGGCGAGCGGGATCAGCAGCAGGATCCCGAAGATCGCGACCACCGGGAGCAGGAAGGAGTGGCTCGAGGGGCTCGACGTCGTCGAGGTGCGCGAGGTGGGGGATGGAGCCGCGAAGTCCGCCGGGCCGAGCTCGTGGGTGACGGTCGCCGGCCGCACCGGCGGGTTCATGACTGCGATCGTGTAGATGTGGTTGACGAGCCACCGGCTCTTCGGCTTGACCACCTCGATCGAGAACACCCAGGTTCCGAGCTTCTGCGGGTTCTTCGGATGGACGAGGACGTTCAGCACGACCGAGCCCTTCTCGACGTCGATCGCCCGCCAGTGGTGGTAGTTCTGCTCGTTCGCCGGATAGGACGGGACGGGAAGCTTGCCCTTGCGGAAGGCGCTGAGGCTGGACGAATCGCGCATCTCGGGGCCGGCGAGCGCCCACGCCGTGGTCGGGTCGCGGCGCTCCACCGCGGCAGGGATGAAGCGGTCGAGCAGCGTGTCGATCTGGCGGCGGTTTGCCGTCGAGAGCTTCTGGTGGGTGTCGACCGCGAGCTGCGCCGGCGCGCGGTTCCCAGCCGCTGTGCCGTTCGACGGGCCTCTACTCGGGATCAGGACGGCGATCAGGATCCCGGCCACGGCGAGGATGCCGGCGATCGCGACCCACGTGAGGCGGCGCCGGAGGCGCGGCGATTCGGGGATCCGAATCACGACATTCACGGTAACAAGAGGTACCGACGTGGGTGCGACGAGTATTCTTGGAGTTGTGACGTTCGGCGCAAAGGTGCTCGCCGTCGCGGTCCTCGTGGGCTTCTTCGTCGCCGCATCGTCCGCGTCGCCGCCGAAGTACGTCTATCGCGACGTCGCCCTCGTCGCCGTCTCGGGCCACGGGACGGTGACGAGCAAGCCGCACGGCATCGACTGCCCGAGCACGTGCCGCACGCTCTTCGTCCGGGGCACGCACCTCAGGCTGCACGCGGTCGCCGCTCCCGGCTGGCGGTTCACCGGCTTCAAGAGCACCTTCTGTAACGGCGCACACGCGACCTGTGTCTTCGACATGGTGAGCTCACACGACTGTGTCGGCGGCGCGTGCCCGACCGGGGTGTTCGGCGTCCGTGCCCGCTTCGTCCGCGACAGCTGAAAGGAGGGCGCGTCCGTGCTCGCAAGCCCGGTAACCCAGCGGGTCTGAACGCTCGACCACGCCGAACGTGTTTCGGCAGCACTTCGCGCCCACGAGCGTGGCTTCGAACGCAATTCGGAGGGTCATTCCGCTAGGCTGCGCCTGCCTCGGCGGCTCGCGCGTGTCCTTCGCCGCAAGCCGCAGGTCAAACTCGCACCCTCTCGCCTCCAGGAGCTCTAGAACCGTGTCGACGAACGGAAACAGCACCGGCAAGCTGCTCGAGATCAAGGGCGTCGTCGTCGACGCCGTGTTCCCGGGCAAGCTCCCTGCGATCTACTCGGCGCTGCGCATCCCGCGCGCCGACGGCCCCGACCTGATCGCGGAGGTGCAGCAGCACCTCGGCGACGACCGCGTCCGCGCGGTCGCGATGGATGCCACCGACGGCATCGCCCGCGGCACCGACGTCTTCGACACCGGCGCCCCCATCTCGGTGCCTGTCGGCGACGTCACGCTCGGCCGCGTGTGGAACGTGCTCGGCGATCCCGTCGACGAGAAGCCGGCGGCAGGCCCCGACGCCGAGCGCTGGTCGATCCACCGCGACCCGCCCGACTTCGCCGACCTCTCGCCGAAGGTGGAGATCTTCGAGACCGGGATCAAGGTCATCGACCTGATCGCGCCGTTCGTGCGCGGCGGCAAGATCGGCCTGTTCGGCGGCGCCGGCGTGGGGAAGACGGTGCTGATCCAGGAGCTGATCCACAACGTCGCGCAGGAGCACGGCGGCGTGTCGGTCTTCTCCGGCGTCGGTGAGCGAACGCGCGAGGGCAACGACCTGCTCCTCGAGATGGAGGAGTCGGGCGTGCTCGACAAGGTCGCGCTCGTCTACGGCCAGATGAACGAGCCGCCGGGTGCGCGCCTGCGCGTCGGCCTCTCCGGCCTGACGATGGCGGAGTACTTCCGTGACGCCGGCCAGGACGTGCTGCTCTTCATCG
>JAICUZ010000318.1 GCA_025935595.1 Burkholderiales bacterium | reverse complement strand
TTTCTCGCGGGGCTCGCGGGGCTCGGCTTCGAGCTCTTCCATCCGGGCGTCGTCATCCCAGGCGCGTTCGGCGCGATCTGCATGGTGTGCGCGCTGTTCGGCTTCTCGGTCCTGCCGCTCTCTTGGGGCGGCCTGATGCTCGTGCTGCTCGGCGCTGCGCTGCTCGTGATCGACGCCCACGTCACCTCGCACGGCGCGCTGACCCTCTCAGGGCTCGTCGCGATGGCGATCGGCCTGACGACGCTCTTCCACGACTCGGGCACGCCGTACCACATGCACGTGTGGGTCGTCGTCACGGTAACGGCCTTGATCGGCGGCTTTTGGGCGTTCGCGGTCGGCAAGTCGGTCGAGGCGCGGCGCGCGCCGGTCGCGGTCGGGCCGGAGCAGATCATCGGGCTCGAAGGCGTCATCCGCGCCGGCGGCAACGTCTTCGTCCGCGGCGAGCTGTGGCGCGTGCGATCCGAGGAGCCGCTCCACGAAGGCGACCGCGTAGCCGTCGATGCCCTCGACGGCTTGACGCTCGCGGTGCATAGGATCACGTCATGACCGCAGCAGTGGTCGTTCTCGCGATCGTCGTCTTCTTTGCCGCGCTCTACGCGATCGCGGCGATCAAGGTGCTGCGCGAGTACGAGCGGGGGATCGTCTTTCGCCTCGGCCGTTTGTTCCCGGCGCCCCGCGGGCCCGGGCTCATCTTCCTGATCCCGATCGTCGACAAGATGGTGCGCGTCGACCTGCGGACGATCACCCTGACCATCCCGCCGCAGGAAGTGATCACGAAGGACAACGTGCCGGTCCGTGTGAACGCCGTCGCTTACTTCCGGATCGTGCAGCCACAAGAGGCGATCGTGCAGATCGAGAACTTCATGGTCGCGACCTCGCAGATCGCACAGACGACGCTTCGGTCGGTGCTCGGCCAGCACCAGCTCGACGAGCTGCTCTCCGAGCGCGAGAAGATCAACGCGATCCTGCAGGGGATCATCGACGAGGCGACCGCGCCGTGGGGCATCAAGGTGTCGATCGTCGAGGTGAAGGACGTCGAGATCCCGCAGGGCATGCAGCGGGCGATGGCGCGCCAGGCGGAAGCAGAGCGCGAGCGCCGCGCGAAGGTGATCAACGCCGAGGGCGAGTTCCAGGCGTCCGAGCGGCTGAAGGACGCGGCGCAGGTGATCGAGGAGCATCCGATCGCGCTGCAGCTGCGCTACCTGCAGACGCTGCTCGAGCTCGGCTCGTCGCAGTCGACGACGATCGCGTTCCCGGTGCCGATCGAGATGCTGCAGGCGCTCCGCGCCGCCGGCGACAAGAGCTAGTCCAAAGCGGCGGCGGTCTTCAGCTCACGAAAGCGGCGGGCCGCGTCGATCGCGGCGCCCAGGTTCAAGCCCTTGTCCTTCGCCTGCTTGATCAGCATCACCGTCTCGACGGCGTCCATGTCGTAGATCCGCTGCTTCTTCCCCTTGGTCGGGATCTGCGCCTTGTTCGTCCAGTAGTCGAGCTGCATCTTCGAGATGCCGGCGATCGCGCACACCTGGCCGAGGTAGAGCTCGATCTTGTCGAGATGCTCGGCGAGATCGATCGGCTCGAGCAGGTCGACGTTCTTGGAGTACGCCATGCCGGTTTCCTTTGTCCGGGGCCGCCGCAGCCCTGGCGCAGACTTCTACCACTATCTCTTTCAAAAGGGAAGCGCCTGGAGCAGAAAGAAGATCGCGGTCCGTTACTCGTCGTCGCCGGAGTCGACGACCGGTGCGATCGACGACACGAGCTCCCCCTCGCGGAGCCGCATCACGATCACGCCCTGCGTCGACCGGCCGAGCCGCTTGACCTCTTCGACCTGCATCCGGATGACGGTGCCGCCGGTCGAGATCAGCATTACCTGGTACCCGTCGCGCACCACCCGGGCGCCCGCGAGATGCCCGCGAGCCTCGGTGAGCTGCACCGTCTTCACGCCCATGCCGCCGCGGCCCTTCTTCGGATACTCGGAGACGCGAGTCCGCTTGCCGTAGCCGTTCTCGGTCACGACCAGCAGGTCGGCGTCGTCGGCTGCGATCGCGACGGAGATCACCTCGTCATCGCCCCGCAGTCGCATGCCCTGCACGCCGGATGCGTCGCGACCCATCGGCCGGACGTCGCGCTCGGAAAAGCGAATCGCCTGGCCGAGCCGCGACACCATCAGGACGTCGTCGTCACCGGTCGAGTGGCGCACCCCGATGAGCTCGTCCCCGTCGCGCATCTTGATCGCGATGATCCCGTCCGCCTTGAGCGAGGTGTTGTACGCGCCGAGCTCCGTCTTCTTGACGACACCGTTCTTCGTCGCGAACAGGAGGTACTTCGCCTCTTCGAAGTTGCGCGTCTGGATGACTGCGCGCACGGTCTCGCCCTGGCGGAACGGCAGCAGGTTGACGATCGCCCGGCCCTTGGACTGGCGCGACCCGAGCGGCAGCTCGTGCACCTTCAGGCGGTAGACCTTGCCGACGCTCGTGAAGAAGAGGATGTAGTCGTGCGTCGAGGCGACGAAGAGATGCTCGATGTAATCCTCGTCCTTCAGGTCCATCCCCATCACGCCGATGCCGCCGCGCCGTTGCTCCTTGTACGCGGTGACCGGTAGCCGTTTGATGTAGCCGGACTGCGTGATCGCGATCACC
>JAICUZ010000086.1 GCA_025935595.1 Burkholderiales bacterium | reverse complement strand
TAGCGCTTCGCGATCGACACCACGAGCCGCAAGTTCGAGTTGACGAGCAGATCCTTGGCCGACTTGTCGCCGTCCTCGATGCGCTTCGCGAGCCCCACCTCCTGCGCGGCGGTGAGCAGCGGATAGCGGCCCGCCTCGTTCAGGAAGAGCTGCAGAGAGTCGGTGGTCGCAGCCGCTACCTGCGGGTTCGTGTAGGTGACGTCTTCCTCAATCGCGCGTGAGCAATCGTCGGTCACCTCGATCCCGGCGGACTCGATGCGATCGAGCAGGTTCTCAATCTCCTCCTCGTCGAGCTCGAGCCGCGCGGCGAGCTCCGACAGCTCGCTCGCCGAGACGCAGCCGTGTTCTTCCCCGTGCTCGAGCAGCACGGCGATGGGGTCGTGCGCCGTCGTCATGATCGGGCCGTACCCGGAGGCGTGGCTCGCCTAACGCTCGGTTTCAACGAATGCTTACACCGCTGGTACGGCGGCAACACGACCGCCCGGAACCCTGGTCGGCGTGCTACTCGCTGACCTTCACGCCGTCCCAGCCGCTCCGGTGCCGGACGGCTCCGTCGCAGGCTGGCTTCTACTCGCGGTCGTTCTGGCGTGCCTCGTCACGGCCGGCGTGTTCCTGACCGCACGTCGGTAATCTCCCCGCCATGTGGTGGCTCTGGATCCCGCTTGGCATCATCGGCACGATCCTCGTGCTGTTCCTCCTGCTCCTCGTCCTGGGGCGGATCAGGAACGGCGCGCTCCTCAAACCGGTCGTCTTCCGGCTCGCGCGCATCGGCTTCATGCAGCGATTCTTCCAGCGCATCTCGACCGCGCAGATGGAGCGCTCGAATCCCGAGCTCGCAGGCGCCATCCGGAAGCTCAACACGGTCGCGTCGAACCCGAATCCGCAGGCGGTGCAGAAAGCGATGAGCCGTCTCACTCCGGCCGAGCGTCGCGCCTACATGGAGGCGGCGCAGGAGCAGGGCGCGATCCCCGACTCGGCCAACCGGCAGATGCGCCGCCAGGCCGAGCGCATGCAGCAGCAGGCCCGCGGCGGGCCGTCCCGCAAGCGCAAGCGCCGCTAGTAGTAGCTAGCGGTCAGCCCTTCTGGCTGTAGCCGGAGAACAGCAGTTGCCCGTGCTCGCAGACGGGCGTCGGTGGGCCGACCTTCACCTTCGTCGTGCCGCCCCCCTGCCCCGTCACGCGGAACCACCACGCGGTCGGCTCGCACTTCTTGCCGGCCGTCGGCTCGCCCGGGCCGGGGACGTCGGGCGAGAAGCGCGCCGTCGCGAAGGTCGTCTTGCCCGGCGCGAGCCGGACGAGGATCGCGGTCAACATGCCGGGAGATGCCGCCCGGACGTGCGTCGGCAGCGCCTTCCCCGTCTTCCCGAGCAGCCGCCCATCCGGCAGCCCCGTGAGTGTGCACATGTGCGTCGAGGCGTTCTTGAGGACGAGCTTGTAGGTGATGTTCCCGGCGCCCGCGCTGCCACGGACGACGTTGAACGTGCCCTTCAGCTGCGCGCCGCTGCAGGAGGCGTCGCCGTGCGCGAGGGCTGAGGTCGCAGCCGCCGCAGCGGCAACGATGACGAGAACGAGAACGAGAGTGAGCAGACGCGTCATGTGAGTCCTACGTCACGGTAGCGCGAGACTGTCACAAGTGCTTGTAGAAAAAGGTCGCGTCGCAGAGGCTCCCGTCGGGGTCGAGCGCGTAGTCGGGCACGGTGCCGAGGCGGATCCAGCCGAGGCGCCCGTACAGCCGGTCGGCGGCCCGCTCGGCGACGGTGTCGAGGATGAGGAGCGACTTTCCGTCGGCCCGGGCCTCTTCCTCGAGCTGCTCCATCAGCGCGCGCCCCACTCCGCGGCCACGCGCACGGCGGTGGACGACCAGCTTCGCCACGTCGGCACGATGCTGCGAGTTCGGCGGCCAGGCGTGGACGAGCTGCACCGACCCGACCAGCTCGCCGTCGACGTATGCGGCGAGCAGCACACGGGTGCCGCGCTCGAGCTCGGGGAGCAACGACTCGTAGAACGCACGCGCATCGCCGGCGTCGAACCCGTCCATGAAGCTGACGGAGTCGCCGCCCTCGACCGCGTCATGGAGCACCTCCGCGAGCGCATTGAGCGCCGCTCGAGCTTCTGCGACCGTGAGCCGCTTCACCTCGATCGCCATGGGGCGATGCTAAGGGTTGGCGCCTGCGCCGCGCGGATACCGAAATCGCGTGGATGCGGCCGGCCAACGGTGGTACAAGGACGCGCTTCTGTACGAGGTGTCGGTGCGCGCGTTCGCAGACTCGAACGGCGACGGGATCGGCGACTTCCGAGGCCTGACGCGCCGGCTCGACTACCTCGAGGGACTCGGCGCGAGCGCCGTTTGGCTGCTTCCGTTCCAGCAGTCGCCGTGGCGGGACGACGGCTACGACATCACGGACCACTACGCGGTCGATCCGTCAGTCGGCGATCTCGGCGACTTCGTGCGCTTCGTCGAGCAGGCACACGACCGCGGCCTTCGCGTGCTGATCGACCTCGTTCTGAACCACACCTCGAACGAACATCCGTGGTTCCAGGCGGCGCGTGCCGGGGACGAACGCTTTCGCGACTACTACGTCTGGTCGGACACGCGTCCGCCCGACGCCGAGAAAGGAATCGTGTTTCCGGGTGTACAGAAGACCACGTGGAGCTATGACCGCGCGGCGAAGCAGTGGTACTTCCACCGCTTCTACGAGTTCCAACCGGACCTCAACATCGCGAACCCTGTCGTGCGCGACGAGATGGAGAAGATCATCGGGTTTTGGCTCAACCTCGGAATCAGCGGCTTCCGCGTGGACGCGGTGCCGTTCTTGATCGAACCGGTGAGCGCAGCCAACACCGCGCCGGGCCCCGAGTTCGACTGGCTGCACACGTTCCGCTCGTACATCACCTGGCGCGCCGGCGACGCGGTGCTGCTCGGTGAGGCGAACGTCGAGCGCGATCAGGTCCAGGACTACTTCGGCGTAGGCGGGATGCACATGCTGTTCAACTTCGAAGCGAACCAGCAGCTGTGGCTCGCGCTCGCGCGTGAAGAGGCAGCGCCGCTCGTCGAAGCGCTGCGTGACACGGCGGGCATTCCCGGCGCCGACCAGTGGGGTACGTTCCTGCGCAACAACGACGAGCTCGACCTCGGACGGCTGTCCGACGAAGACCGACGCCTCGTGTTCAAGCGATTTGGGCCGTCGAAGCGGATGCAGCTGTACGACCGCGGCATCCGCAGGCGGCTCGCGCCGATGCTCGGTGGCGATCGGCGCCTGCTTGAGCTTGCGTTCGCCGTGTTGCTCGCGCTGCCGGGCACACCAGTCGTCTTCTACGGCGACGAGATCGGCATGGGCGACGACCTCTCGCTGCGCGAACGGGACGCTGTACGCACGCCGATGCAGTGGTCCAGCGGACCAAACGGAGGTTTCTCGTCGGCGCCGCGCTCGCACCTCGTCCTGCCGCCGATCTCGCGTGGCGCGTTCTCGTACCGACGGGTCAACGTCGCGGAGCAGCACCGCGACCCATCCTCCTTCCTGCATTTCGTCCGACGTGCCATTCGCGCCCGCCGCGAGTTACGGGCGCTCGGGATTGGCGACTGGGAGGCGGTCCGTGTCCACGATCCGGCCGTGCTCGCGCTGCGCTACCACGTCGAGGATCAGGAGCTGCTCGCGGTGCACAACCTGTCGTCGGCTCGCGTCCGCGTGCGCGGCCTCGACGCGGACGGGCTCACGGATGCGTTCGCGAACCGCGAGTACGCCGCGGCCTCCCGGAGCGTCGAGCTCGACGGCTACGGCTTCCGCTGGTTGCAGAACGTCGCCGCGGGCTACTGAAACTGCGTCGACCGGTCCCGCGCGAGGCGCTGCACGAGAAAGCCGCCCACGAGCAGCGTCACGCCGACCGCGAGGAAGCTCGCAGCCCGGGTCAGGGACGAGAGCTTGGAGAGGTCGAAGAGGAACAGCTTCGCCAAGGCGACCGCGAGCAGCCCGAGCCCGGCCCAGCGGATCTCCCTGACCCCCCGCACGAGGCCGGCGGCGAGGATGGCGAGTGCGACGAGCGCCCAGAGAGCTGACACCATCGTCTCGCCTCGCTGGAACTTGCCGTGCAGGTCGCCGCCGCCGAGGCGCTGCGACAGATCGAGCAACGCGAGGGACGCCGCGTAGAGCGCGAGCAGCGCGGCCGTACCGGCCGCGCCGAAGTCGGAGCGCTCGACGAGCAGCGGCCGGCCGTAGAGGAGTGCAGCGGTCGCAGCGAGGGCGCCGCTGAAGAGCACGAGCTCGCCGATGTGCCTCGCCGGATGCGCCTGTTCGACGAAGAGATGGCTGAGCGGCGTCTCGAACGAGAAGAGATGCACCGCGGCCGCGGCGAGGTACAGAAAGCCCACGGCCTGGTAGCGCGGATGGTCGAGCTTGCGCGCGACGGCGAGGAACGTCACGCCCTCGAGCGTCCAGGCGACGAGCAGCCCGCCGTTCGAGAGGAACGTCGCGGTCGCAAGCGCGATTGCGAAGAGCGCGAACGCGACCAACAGCACCGCGAGGTCACGCTGCTTCAGCCGATCGACTGCAGCGGCCGCCAGCCCGTAGGCAGCGGCGATCACGAGCAGCAGCGTGCCGCGGGTGCGTGCCGCGTCCCCGAGTGCGAAGACCGCGACGAGCGACATCGGGAGCGACGACGACGCGAGCAGACCGGTGAAGACGTCCAGTTTTTGGCCGCGCCGCCGGTAGGCAGCGGCGCCGGCGACCGCGAGCCCGCACACCACGCTCGCGAGCACGGCGGCTGCGCTGCGGTGGCGCCACGTGACGGGATCCGAGTCGTCGAACGAGAACGCCGAGCTCCTCGAGTCGGCGACGTACAGCGCGACCTGCGCGAACAGCAGGACGTAGGAGAGGCCGCCGAGCAGGCGCCACGTGCGGTGCGCGCCGAGGCCCAGCGCGGCGGCCGCCGCCACGGCCGACGCACCGAGACCGAGCGCGGAGAGGTCGCCCTCGACAGTCGGCGGCGCGATCACAACGGCGGCGAGACCGAGGATCGCGAGCAGTTCTGCCTGCCACGAAAGCGCGAGCCAGGAGGCTGCGACGGCGACGAGCACGACCGCGACCCACACGACGTCGGCCCCCAACAGGTGATAGCCGCGGCTCGCCGCGTAGAGCGTCACGTAGCAGCCACCGATCCCCGTTCCCGCCGCCGCGAGCGCGGCGATCAGATGTCCGTACCGCTGCCGGACGACGAGCGCGAGGGCGACGAGGAGCACCGAGACGCCGCCGCCGATCTAGCACCGGACGGCGGGACCGATCCAGCCGCGGCTCGCGGCGAGCGCGAAGACGAACACGATCCCGAGCAGCGTCACTGCGCCTCCCGCCACCGCGAGGCCGGTCGGGCCCTCGAGCCAGGAGAGATCCACGGGCTTGCGCGCCGGGGCCGGCGCGGCCGCTTGCTTCCTCACGGTTATCGCCACCGGCGCCGGGCCGTGACCTTGCAGCGCCGCGAGCTCCGCGCGGATCGCCGCGGTCTCCTCCGCCGTGTGCCGCTCGAGCAGCGCAAGCCTTCGGTTCAGCGTCTGGATCCGGACGGTGAGGTCGTCCATGCCCGCATCATTCGCCCGGATCGCACCATGTTCAACCCCGAGCTCGACCACCGGTACGAGAACGTCGATGGGCGGCATGAGATCATCGCCCAAGACCGGTTCCGAGCTGATGAGAACGCACGATCACACAGCGCGCGTCCGCGCGGCCGAGCTCGTCGGCGCGATCTCCCTCGCAACCGATCTCGGGACGGGGCAGCCGCTCGAGCATGCGCTGCGCACTGCGGTACTTGCGGTCCGTCTCGCCGACCTCGCGGGTGCCTCGCCGGAGGAGCTTCGCGACACGTATTACGTCGCGCTCCTGCACGCCTCCGGATGCACGTCGAACGGGCACGAAGCGACGCAGTTCTTCGGTGAAGACATCGAGCACCGCGCCGCGTTCTTCCTGATCGACCCGGCGGATGTCAGTCAGGTGGTGGCGTTCTACCGCGCTCACGTCGCGCCCGGCCGCGCGCCCGACGTACGTGAGCAGATGGTCGAGGCGGCGTTGTCCAACCCGGAGCGGTCAGCCGACTCGTTCGCGGCGATGTGCGAAGTGGCGCAGCGGTTCGCCGGTTGGCTCGACCTCGGAGCAGGGATCGAGGCCGCGCTCGAGTTCGTGTTCGCGCGCTGGGACGGACGAGGCTGGCCAAAGGGAATCGGGGCCGAGGACTTGCCGTTCGCGGCGCGGGTGCTGCACGTTGCGCGGGACTTTTCGCTGTTTCTCTCGGCGGGCGGTCGCGACGACGCGCACGCCGTTCTCGAACGGCGATCGGGTGAGGCCTACGAGCCGCGGCTCGTCGTGCTCGCGTCGGGGTGTTTCGACGACGCACTCTCGGAACTCGACGAGACGCAGATGTGGACCCATGCCCTGGACAGCGAGCCGTTCCCGCAGATCTACCTCTCGGACGACGGGATCGACGCCGGCTTCGGCGCCGTCGCAGCGCTGACGAACCTCAAGTCGCCGTGGCTCCGCGAGCACTCGACCAATGTGGCCGACCTCGCCGAAGCGGCTGCCTGGCGCTTGCAACTGCCGGCGGACGCCGTTGCGCTCCTACGGCGTGCGGCTCTCGCGCACGACCTCGGCCGCGTGGGAGTGTCGAACGCGATCTGGGAGAAGCCGGCTGCGCTCGGGTTCGGCGAGTGGGAACGCGTCCGCCTGCACCCGCACTTCACCGAGCGCGCGTTCGCGCAGTCGCCGACGCTGGCGCCGGTCGGTCTGCTCGCGGGCTCTCATCACGAGCGGCTCGACGGATCGGGATACCACCGCGGCCTGCACGGAGCGGCGCTCGACCAGCCGGCGCGCATCCTCGCGGCTGCGGATTGCTACTCGGCGATGCGCGAGGCGCGGCCGCACCGTGCCGCCCTCGAGCCCGAAGCGGCCGAGGCGCAGCTCACACGCGAGGCGACCGAAGGACGACTCGATCGTGACGCGGTCGACGCCGTGCTCGCCGCAGCGGGGCATCAGGTTGCCAAGCGCACGCGTGAGCTCCCCGCCGGGCTGACACGGCGCGAGCTCGAGGTCCTCCTGGCACTTGTCGTCGGGCAGTCGAATCAGGCGATCGCAGACGGCCTCGGCATCTCCGCCAAGACGGTCGGGCACCACGTCCAGCACGTCTACCAGAAGGCCGGCGTACGCAGTCGCGCAGCCGCGACGGTCTGGGCGTTCGAGAACGAGCTCGTCCACCGGCAGTAGGGCATTCGCCCGATGTGCGTCCGCCGGGCGCGCACGACACTCCTCGGGACAACTACCAAGGAGGCGACGTGATCCTCGCAACGACGACCGTCGAAGACCTCGACACGTTCGTGAAGATCTACGGCACGAAGGGCGCCGACAAGCGCAAGCTCCACGGGTCGAAGGGCTCGACGGTCTTCCGTGACCCGAACGAGCCGGACCGGCTCTGGGCGATCTTCGATTGGGATCTCGAGGGCTGGGGCAACTTCGCCTCGGATCCGGATGTTCCGCCGATCATGCAGGAGGCGGGCCACAAGACCCGGCCGCAGGTCGGCGAGCTCGTCGGCCGGTTCGACGCCTAGCGAGCAGTCGCCCGTCTGCGGTAGACGCAGGCGGGCGATGCACGTTCCAGAGTCATGCTGATCACTGTCGCGTCTCGATTTGGACGGCGAAGTCCGCGAGGAACGCCTGGACTTCGGCCACCGCCTCCGCCCCCTGCCAGCCGCAACCACGCGAACCTCGTCATCCCCGGTGGCGACATCTGCGGTCATCAACGAGACTCCGGCTGTGCAACCACCCGAGGTGAGCTACGCCCGGAGCGGCGATGTCGCGATCGGATACCAGGTCCTTGGATCTGATTCTCCGGACATCGTCTTCGTACGCGGTGTTACGGGTGATCTGCTCTCCACGTGGGAGCAGCCGCTCCTCGTACGTCACGTCGAGGGGCTCGCCGCATGCGGACGAGTGCTCATGCTCGACAAGCGTGGAACCGGGCTCTCCGACCGCGTGCGCGAGGTGCAGTCGCTCGAAACGACAATGGACGATGTTCGCGCTGTGATGGACGCCGCCGACTCAGATGCCGCCGTGCTCTGGAGTGGCGGCTACAGCACCGGCATCGGGGTGCTCTTTGCAGCGACGTACCCCGAGCGTTGCTCCGGGCTCGTTCTCTTCGACCCGCGAGTGAAGGGAACCCGCGCTCCGGACTATCCGTGGGCCCCGACCGCGGAAGAATGGCGCGAACGCCTCGCTGCCGTACGCGCCGGTTGGGGAGAGCGGCGCTATCTCGAAACACTCGCGCACGAATGGGCTCCGTCGGTCGCGGGCGACGACGAGTTCCGTGACTGGTTCGTGTGGCACATGCGTCGGAGCCTCAGCCCTGGCGCAGCGCTGACCTCGTTCCGCGCAGCGATGGAGCTCGATGTACGCGACGTTCTGTCGGCCGTTCGCGTTCCGACCCTCGTGATCCCGCGACCTGAGCTGCCAGGCCCGGGCCACTACACGGCCGAGCGGATCCGCGGTTCCGAAATCGTCGAGCTCCCCGGGTTTGAAGGCATCTACACCTGGGTCGACGACGATGCACACGCGGCAATGATGCATGCAACGGAGCGGTTCGTCGCACGCCTGACGTCTCACACCGGTTCCGAGCGTGTTCTCGCGACCGTTCTTTTCACGGACATCGTCGGCTCGACCGAGCTCGCGGCGCAGCTCGGCGACGCAGCTTGGCGAGATCTGCTCGGACGTCATCACGCGATCGTCCGTCGGGAGTTAGCCAGATTCCAGGGTCGAGAGCTCGATACGGCCGGTGACGGATTCTTTGCGGCCTTCGACGGGCCGGCGCGCGCCGTCCAGGCAGCCTCCGCGATCCGCGACGGCCTCCGGGTCCACGAGATCGAGATCCGAGCGGGGCTTCACACCGGTGAATGCGAGGCAAGCGACGGCAAGATCACAGGCATCGCAGTCTCGATCGGCGCCCGCATCTCGTCGCTCGCGGATACCGGCGAGGTGCTCGTCTCGAGCACGGTCAAGGATCTCGTTGCAGGTTCAGGTCTGAGGTTCGAGGACCGTGGTGAACACGAGCTAAAGGGCGTCCCCGAACGGTGGCACCTGTTCGCGTTGTCGAGCTGACGGGAAAATGGAGGCGGCGGGAATCGAACCCGCGTCCTCACGACGTGACGACGAAGTCGCGGGAGGACGCGGATTCTTCCGGCCCTGGCGAGTCCGGTAACGCGCCGAACGTCAGTCACGAACGACCGCGATTAGACGACGACCCGCGTTCGCAGCGCGGGCCGTCGACTGAAGCTCCGACTGAGCCAGTGGTGCCTGGCGATGAGCCGGCCGGCTGAGCTTACTGTCCGGCCGCTCCTGTGCCCTCATTGCGGGCGCAGCGTCGTTGGGTCGGCAACGTGCAAACGGCGAACCTGCCCTGGGTACTCGCGGCTGTGGGCGCTCGACTGGCGCGTCGTGTTGCTGGAGAACCTCACCGCGTATGGCGGCAAAGCGTGGATGCTCACACTCACGGCGCCCGGCGCCGATCAACTCGGTTGGGATCGGTCGCGGTGCACACACGGCGACGAGCTCGCCTGCTCGGGAACTCACGGGTGCGTTGTTCTGCCTTTGG
>JAICUZ010000161.1 GCA_025935595.1 Burkholderiales bacterium | reverse complement strand
GGGATCCCGCATCCCTGGCAGAGCGCATGACCTCCGCGGAGCGGATCGACGCCGTGGCGCTGTTCGACCAACGTCTTCAGACGAGACACGGCTCTCCCCGGACGCCGACGTACCGCGGCGCCTCGCCACGGAAGATCTCGCGGATTGCCTCGGGATGCAGGTCCCGGCCGCCGAGGCCGTAGACGTGACTGCGCATGGTCGTGGCGCCGGCCAGCGCGAACGCCACGTCCGCCGCGAGCGGCGGCGCCCCGCCGGGCGAGTCGGCCCGGTCGAGGACGATCACGTTGGCCGTGCCGTCGAGCAGGCAGCGAACCGAGTCAGCAGGGAAGGGGCGGAACGCGCGGAGCTTCAGGAGCCCGGCGGGCTCGCCTTGTTCGCGAAGCTCGTCGACCACGTCCTTGACCGTGCCCGCCGTCGAGCCGAGCGCCACGATCACCGACTCCGCTTCGTCGAGCCGATAGGGCTCGACCACGTCGTTCTCGCGACCGGTGAGCTGGGCGAAGTCGTGGGCGACCGCGCCAACGACGTCAACGGCGGCTTCGAGCGCGGCAGCCTGTGCACGACGGAACTCGAAGTAGTAGTCGGGCATCGCGAACGGCCCGTGCGTCGCCGGGTGCCGCGCGTCGAGCAGCGGCCGGACCGGCGTGTCGTACTCACCGACGAACGCGCGTACGTCGTCGTCGCCGAGCATGGTCACCGGCTCCGCGGCGTGTGTGATCGTGAACCCGTCCTGGCAGACGAGCACCGGCAGCGAGACGGCAGGATGCTCCGCGATGCGAGGCGCCATCACCATCAGGTCGTACGCCTCCTGGGCGTTCTCGGCGAAGAGCTGGACGACACCCGAGTCGCGGACGAGCATCGAGTCGGAGTGGTCGCAGTGGATGTTGATCGGCCCCGAGAGTGCGCGGTTGCCGACGGCCATCGTCAGCGGCGCGCGCATCGAAGCCGCGATGTAGACGACCTCCGCCATCAGCGCGAGCCCCTGCGACGACGTCGCCGTCGCGGTGCGCGCGCCCGCGAGCGCTGCGCCGATCGCGGCGCTCATCGCGGAGTGCTCGGACTCGACGTTGACGATCTCCGTGTGCGCCGCACCGTTCGCGACGAGCGAGGAGAACGTCTGGATGATCGGCGTCTGCGGGGTGATCGGATACACCGGCACGACGTCGGGCTGGATCTGACAGAGAGCGTGCGCGACCGCTTCGCCGCCGGTCAGGAGCCGCGGTGCACGTATGCTCACGCGTCCTCCGCCGGCTCCATCGAGAGCGCGTTCGCGGGACAGACCTCGACGCAGAGCGCGCAGCCCTTGCAGTAGTCGTAGTCGATGCCGGCGAACGTGGTGCCGTCGAGGACGATCGCCGAGTCCGGGCAGTAGAGCCAGCAGAGGAGGCAGTTGACGCACGCAGACAAGTGCGTCACCGGGCGCCCGGCGGTGCGCCAACCGCCGGTCAGCGGGTGATCCGCCTGAGCCGGTGCGAGCGCACCGGCGACGGGAAGCTCGTTCCATTCCTTCAGCTGCGGCATCGGTAGCCCCTCGTCACGGCTGCGCGGAGGTCGGACGCCGGGATCTTTCCGCCGAGGATCTCGGCGGCTGCGTCCTGAAGTGTCTCGAGCGGCGGCTCGCCGAGCTGCGCCGCGACGGTCCCGAGCATCTCGACGTTCGCCATCCGGTCCTTCGAGCGGCTGACGAGAACCGGAGTCTCCTCCGAGGTTCCCTCCGACACCGCCGGCTCACCGAGCAGCGTCTCGTCGAGGACGACGACGAGATCCGGGTGCTCGATCGAGTCGTGACGGCGGACCGGTTCGGTGCTGTAGCGCGTGTACGCGCGAAGGGGCGCACCGCGGCGCTCGGGCCCGTACTCCGGGAACGACTGCACGCTCTTTCCAGAGCGAAGCAGCGCGAGCGCGAGGACGTGCGATGCGGTCTTCGCGCCCTGGCCTGCGCGCGCGTGCCAGCGGATCTCGGTCAGACCCGGCATAGGTCCTCCTCGATCGCCTGCGCGGCGCGCCTGCCGTCGGCGACCGCTTGGACGACGCTTGCGCCGCCGTTGACCGCGTCGCCGCCGGCGTAGACGTGGGGCAGCCTCGTCCGCCCTGCTTCGTCGATGTCGAGGCCGCCGTCCTGGTGCGTCAGTCCCCAGGTGAGGAGCTCGGGCTGCGCAGACTGGCCGATCGCGCCGATCACGGTGTCGGCGAGGAGCAGGAAGCGCTCACCGGTCGGTGCGAGCGCGTGCCTGCCGCGCGCGTCCTGCTCGCCGAGCCGGAGGCGATCGAACAGCACGGCCTCGACACGTTCCTTGCCGAGCAACTCGACCGGCGCCGCAAGCCACTCGAACGCGACGCCCTCCTCCTGCGCCTCCTCCACCTCGAAGTGGTACGCGGGCATCAACTCGCGTGTGCGCCGATATGCGAGCGTCACGCGCGTCGCGCCGAGCCGAACCGACTCCCGCGCGACGTCGATCGCAGTGTTGCCGCCGCCGAGCACGACGACCCGATCTCCGACCACCGGTGCGTCTCCGTGCTTCAACTCCTCGACGAACTCGAGAGACGGCCAGTAGCCGGAGAGCTCGGTGCCCGGGCAGTCGAGAGTGCGATCGGCGCCGAGCCCGACGCCGAGGAACACGGCGTCCGAGTCGTCGACGAGCGCGGCCAGGTCCTCGGACGCGTCGATGCGAACGCCGAACCGAAACTCGACTCCAAGCGCTGCGAGCGCCTCGCGCTCTGCAGGGAGCGGATCGACGACCTGGCGATACGGCGCGATTGCGGTCCGAACGGTTCCCCCCACTTCGTCGTGGGCGTCGTAGACGACGACGTCGAATCCGTGTGCCGCAAGCTCACCCGCGCATGCCAACCCCGCGGGGCCGGCTCCGACGACGGAGACCGTCGAGCCGTTGCCGGGCGCGCGCGAGCGCAACGGCATCCGCGCCTCGAGCGCAGCGTCGGCGGCGTAGCGCTGAAGCTGCGCGATCTCGATCGGCCGCCGGCCCTCGTGCAGGAGCACGCACGCGCCCTCGCACAGAACCTCGACGGGGCAGACCCGCGCGCACGTGGCGCCGAGCAGGTTGTCCTCGAAGATCGTTCGCGCCGCGGCCAGCGGCCTGCCCTCGGCGATCTCGCGCACGAAGCGTGGAACGTCGACCCCCACCGGGCAGGCGGCGGCGCACGGCGGCGGAGCGTACGGCCCCGCGCAGAAGAGGCAGCGATCGGCCTCCACCAGTGCCGCGTCGGTGTCGAGAGGCGGCCGAAGCTCCGAGAAGGCATTCATCGCTGCCATGACTCGAGGGTGTCCGCAGGCGGCCTTCCGCGGATCCGGTCCGACCCTGATCACGCATCAGCGAAGTCCGCACGCAGAGCTGCGGCTCGAGGCGGACGCCGGGAAAGCCCGCAAGGTGGACGATCGACGCGAAAGGAGGACAACCATGTATGCGACCATCCTCTGGGCGACCGACGGAGCGCCTGAAGCAGACGTCGCACTGCGCGAAGCGCTCGAGCTCCTGGAGCCGGGCGGCACGATCGTCGCGCTCCACTGCGACCAGCGTTTCATGGGCGGGCGCCTCGGCGGTGCGTCCGTCGAGATCGACGAGCCGGAACGGCAGGAGCACATCGCGGCACAGGTCGAGGACCTGCGGCGCGACGGCGTGAATGTCAACTATCTCGTCGAGTCGACGCACCACGACCCGTCACATGAGATCCCGGCCGTCGCGTCGGATCTCGATGTCGACGCGATCGTCTGCGGCACCACCGCGCCGCACGGTCTGAACGCGCTGCTGAACGGCAGCGTCGCCGCCCGGATTCTCAAGCGTGCGACCGTTCCGGTCATCGTCGTGCCCACGAAGGCGATCGCCTGTCATCCCGACGCCGCGGCCGTCTGACGCCGCGCCACCACGCGCGGTCGGACCGGGCATGCTGCCCGGCCCGACCGCCTCGGTGTTCACCAGGTCTTCGAGGTGGTCGCCGCCGCAGGCCGGGAAAGCCTGACCCGAGCATCGACGGCGATGCATCCATCCGGTCGTGCGATCACCGGATTCAGGTCGAGCTCTGCGACCTCGGGGAAGTCCTCGGCAAGCCGCCCGAGGCGATGGATCAGGTCGGCGACGGCGGCACGGTCGGCGGGCGCGGCGCCGCGCCAACCGTCGACGAGCTTCGCGGCTTTTCCGCTCGAGATCAGCTCCTCGACGTCGATCTCGCCGAGCGGCGCAAGCGCGAATCTCGTCGACCCGATCAGCTCGGCGTACACGCCGCCGGGACCGAACGCGACCAGTGGCCCGAACACCGGATCCTGAATCGCCCCCGCCAACAGCTCGGCGCCTCCGGTGACGTACTGCTGCACGAGCACCGGGCCGCCGACGGCCTCGCCGGCCCGCCGTACCGCCGCCTCGTCGCGCAGATCGAGGTGGACGCCTCCGGTCTCGGTCTTGTGTGCTCCGGCCGCGGCCGTCTTGACGACCACGGGAAAGCCGAGGTCGACGGCAGCCGCGACGGCGGCCTCGGCATCCGGCGCGAGCCGTTCGCCGACGACCGGTAGGCCGTACGCCTGCAGCAGCGCGCGGAGATCGCCGGGCTCCAGCCAGACGTCATCCGCGTTCTCGAGCGTCCTCGCCACGATGGCGGCGACCGCGCCGTGGTCGATCCGATCGAGATGTGGCGCCTGAGGCGCCGGGCGTCGCAGCCACGCTGCACGCCGGGCGGCGAGCCCGAGAGCCCTCGCCGCCGACTCGGGATACGTGAAGCTGCCGGCCGGGGATCCGTCGGCGCTGATCACGACGGGCAGGACGGGCTTGTCGGCACCCACCGACGCGCGCGCGATCGCGGCCGAGACGTCGGCGGTCGTCGCGACCACCGGCGGGACGAAGAGCACGATCACCGCGTCGACGCCCGGGTCGGCGAGGACGATCGGGAGCGCGACCTCGTACGTGTCGGCGGTCGCGGAGCCGAGCAGGTCGACCGGGTTGGCGCTGCTCGCCTCGGCAGGAACGACACGCTCGAGCGCCTCGACCGTCGCGTCCGCGAGTCCCGGAAGCGACAGCCCCGCGGCCTCGCACGCGTCGGCGCAGAGGATCCCGAGGCCGCCGGCGTTCGTGAGGACGGCAACCCGATTCCCGCGCGGCAGCGGTTGCGTGGAGAAGAGCACGGCAGCGTCGAGTAGCTCCTCGAGCGTCCGCGCACGAAGCACCCCGGCCTGCCAGAAGAGCGCTTCGACGGCGGCGTCGGACCCGGCGAGTGCAGCGGTGTGCGAGCTCGCTGCGCGGGCGCCGGCCCGGCTCGTGCCGCTGCGCATGGCGAGGATCGGCTTCGTACGGGCAACGCGGCTTGCGACACGAGCGAACTTCCGGGGATTGCCGAACGACTCGAGGTAGAGAAGGACGACGTCGGTGTTCGGATCGTCCTGCCAGTACTCCAGCAGGTCGTTCGACGAGACGTCGGCCTTGTTCCCGATCGACACGAAGCTCGAGAGCCCGAGACCGCGCGCATCGGCTTCCTCGAGCAGCGCGAGTCCGAGCGCTCCGCTCTGCGACGAGAACCCGATCCGGCCGGCCGGCGCGCTCCGCCGGGCGAACGTCGCATTCAGTCGCGTGGCGTTCGTCGCAATGCCCAGACAGTTCGGTCCGATGAGGCGTGCACCGTGCGCGCGCACGAGCGCGAGCAGCTCGTCCTGTCGCTGCTTGCCCTCCGCCCCGGTTTCGGCAAAGCCGGCCGAGATGACACAGACGGCCTTCACGCCGGTTCCGAGCGCCGAGCGTGCGGCTTCGAGCACGTGCCCGCCGGGGACGCAGATGACGACCAGGTCGACGACGACCGGCACGTCGGTGATGTCCTTGTACCCGGGCACGCCGCCGACCGCATCGCCGCTGCGGTTGATCGGATACGCCGCACCCGTGTAGTCCGCGGCGAGGATGTTGCGGAACAACTCGCCCCCGATCGTTCCGCGGCGCGGCGACGCTCCCATGACCGCGACCGACTGCGGCTCGAAGAACGGCTTGAGCGATGCGGCAACTGCGACGTGGTCGCGCTCGTCACGGCGCTCGACGACTGCCGGACGCGTGTGGTCGAGGTGCAGCACGACCTCGACGACTCCGCCTTGCAGCGCACGCGCCGTCTCGAAGCCCGCGTCGTCGAAGACCCGCAGCATCGCCGCATTGCCCGGCAGCACCTCGGCGACGAACTCCTCGACACCGACTTCGGCAGCGTGCTCGGCAAGCCGCTCGAGCAGCCGCGTGCCGATTCCCCGGCCGTGCAGCTC
>JAICUZ010000129.1 GCA_025935595.1 Burkholderiales bacterium | reverse complement strand
CGTCGTCGCGGCGGGAGAAGAAGGCGCCCCAGTTCTCGAGCTGGATGATGTCGCCCGGGGCTTCGCGCGTGAAGAGCTCGATCGCATCCTGGTCGCCGATGTAGTCAGAGCCCTTGACCGTGTCGAACGCGTGGATCTCGGGGGAGTCCTCGGCGGCGTTCCCGAGCGCGGCGTTGATGCCGCCCTCCGCCGCGCCGGAGTGGCTGCGGGTCGGGTGGAGCTTCGAGATGACGGCGACGTCGGCGCCGGCGTCGTATGCCTCGATCGCGGCGCGCATCCCTGCGCAGCCCGCACCAACGACCAGGACGTCGTGGGTTGCTTCCACGAGATCGGAAGCTAGCGGAACAGCCCGAGCGGCCGCATGGTTAAACGGCAGCGCTTGCCCGCACCTCGTGGCCCAGCGCTCGTGCGAGCTCGCTGCTAGATGTTCGGGCCGGCAGCGCGGATGGACGCGCCGACGTCTGCGAACCGCTTGGAGAAGTTCGCGGAGAACATCTCCGCGAGCTCACGCGCCTTCACGTCGTACTGCTCGGGATCGCGCCACGTCGAGCGCGGGTCGAGCAGCGCGTCGTCGACACCGCTCACGTGCCGCGGCACCTCGAAACCGAACAGCTCGTCGGTGCGGTAGTCGGCGTCGTTCAGCTCGCCGGAGAGCGCGGCGCGCAGCATGGTGCGCGTCGCCTCGATCGGCATGCGCTGCCCCTCGCCGAACGCTCCCCCGGTCCACCCCGTGTTCACGAGCCAGACCGTTGCGCCGTGCTCGTCGAGCTTCTCCCCCAGCATGCGCGCGTACACGGCGGGAGGCTGCGGCAGGAACGGCTGGCCGAAGCAGGACGAGAACGTCGGCTGCGGCTCGGTGACGCCGATCTCGGTACCCGCGAGCTTCGCCGTGAAGCCGGAGAGGAAGAAGTAGAGCGCCTGGTCGCGTGAGAGGCGCGCGATCGGCGGCAGGATCCCGAACGCGTCCGCAGTCAGAAAGACGACCGACTGCGGATGGCCCGCCTGCTTCGCCGGGAGCGCGTTGCCGATCTGCTCGAGCTTGTAGGCGGCGCGCGTGTTCTCGGTCTTCGAGTCGTCGTCGAGGTCGATCACGCCTTGCTCGTCGACCGTGACGTTCTCGAGAATCGTCCCGAACGTGCGCGTCGTCTTGAAGATCTCCGGCTCCGCGACGGCCGAGAGCCTGATCGTCTTCGCGTAGCACCCACCCTCGATGTTGAAGACGCCGTTCGAGCCCCAGCCGTGCTCGTCGTCGCCGATGAGGCTCCGCTCCGGATCGGCGGAGAGAGTCGTCTTCCCCGTTCCCGAGAGGCCGAAGAAGACCGCGACGTCGCCGTCGTCGCCGACGTTCGCCGAGCAGTGCATCGGGAAGACACCCTCGAGCGGCAGACGATCGTTCATCACCCCGAAGATCGACTTCTTGATCTCGCCGGCGTAGAAGGTGCCGAGCACGAGCAGCTCGGACTTGCCGGGATGCACGACGATCGCGGTCGACGTGCGCGTGCCGTCCTCGTCGGGATCGGCTTCGAGATCCGGCGTGTGCATGACGAGCGCCTGCGGCTGGAACGACGCGAGCTCGTCCCCGGTCGGGTCGATGAACATCGTCTTCGCGAAGAGCGCGTGGTACGGGTGCGCGGTGACGACGCGCACGCTGATCCGGTGCGCAGGATCCGCGCCCGCCCACGCGTCGATCACGAACAGCGCGTCGGCCGAACCGAGATGCGACGCGACCTTGTCGCGGAGACCATCGAAGTTCGACTCGCCGAGCTTCTGGTTGACCTCACCCCACCAGATGCGATCGGTGGACGACGGCTCGTCGACGAGGAACTTGTCCTTGGGCGAACGACCGGTGAAGGCGCCGGTGTCGACCACGAGCGGACCGCCTTCCGCCAGGCGCCCGTCGCCGCGCGCAAGCGCGTGCGTGTAGAGCAGCGAGGTCGAAGGATTTCGATACACGCGGCCGGCCGGGTCGATCCCGTGCACCGTGAGGTCCACGGATCCGGGCAGCTTCGTCGTGGTCATTCGGAGCGCCTCCTTCAGGGTTTCGACCAGGTCGGTCATCCAAGAAACGCGTGCATGGTACGGACTTCGCCGCAGACCACGTCGGCCAACCGTCAGATCTGCCAGTCGCCGCCGCGCAGCACCGGAATGCGCTCGCCGTCGGCGGTGATGCCGTCGACCTCGACCTCGTTCGAGCCGATCATGAAGTCGATGTGCTGGCCGCTCTCGTTGACCCGCGGCACGACCTCCTCGTCCACGAGGAACTTGAACCCGGCGCCCAGCGCGATGTGGCTGGCGGCGTTCTCGTCGAGCAGCGTGTTGTAGAAGACGGTGCCGAGCGGCCCGATGCGCCCTTGCCGATCGACGAGCGCGAGCTCTCCGAGCCGACGCGCGCCCTCGTCGATGTCGAGCAGCGACTTGAGCGTGTCGCCGTTCTCGGCGGCGTCGATCTCGACGGCAACGCCGTTCTCGAAACGCACCCGGAGACCGCGGACGATCGTGCCGTCGCGAAGCGCGAGCGGCTTCGTCGACGTGACGTGGCCGTTCGTCCGCAGCGGGTCGGGTGTGGTGAAGACTTCCTCCGTCGGCAGGTTCGGCAGGTGACGCAGTCCGTCTGCGCGCGTGAAATCGGCGGCCCACCAGCGGTGCGTCGGCAGCATCCCGATCGACAACTCCGTCCCTGGTCCGCGCAGCTCGATTGCGTCGAACGAGCGAGCGGTCAGCCGCTCCGCGGCATCCCGTAGCACCGCCATGCGCTCGTCCCACGCGTTCGCGGCATCGCCGTCGTCGAGTCGCAGCACGTGCTCGAGCTCGTCCCAGAGGCGCTCGTACGCGGCGTCCTCGTCGAGGTCGGGATACACGATCGTCGCCCAGGCACGGTGCGGTGCCGGGACGATGCACCAATTGGTCGAGCGGTCACCGACGATCTTCGTCAGCTCCTTGACGCGAGGGAGCATGTCTCGGCCCACAAGCGTCTTGTCGAGATCGTCCATGAGATTCGGCGCAGTCAGCGTCGCGAGCGTGACGCGCGCGCCTTCGTCCTCGGCGTGGTCGACCATCCGCGTGCCGTACCACCTCGGCACGAAGTCGAGCGAGCCCGGATCGGCGTTCTCGATCCGCGCGCGCTTCACGTACGGGTCGAAGTAGTCGACGTCGACGAACTTGGCGCCGCGGCGGTAGCCGGCAGCCGCGACCGCGCGGGCGACGTCCTCGTTCCCGATCTCGCCGGTGACCATCAGTACCTGCCCGGGCTGCACGTTCGCGCCGTGGACGGCGAGGTCGGCGAGCCGTTCAAGGCGATCGGCCATCGGCAGGCGATGTTACGTGCGGCGGCGAACCTTGTGCCGTGAAGACCGATCGCGCGATCGAGCGCTTTCTCGAGGCGGCCGGGATCTCGGCCGGGACTCAGCGCGGCTATGCGACCGACTTGCGGGAGTTCGCCCGCTGGTTCGGGCCCTCGCGGCCCCTCGACGAGATCGACGTGCGCGTGCTCGCGGACTGGGTCACCGAGCTCGGACGGGCGCGCCCCGGCGGGAAGCTCGCCGCCGCGACGATCGGCCGGAAGCTGGCCGCCGTACGCTCGCTCGTCCGGTTCTCGCTGGGCCCCGACCACGTCCCGAGCGCGGTGCTCGCGCCGCGCCGCCCGCGGCGCTTGCCCGATGCGCCGAAGCAGCGGGAGGTCGAGGAGCTCGTCGACGCGGTCGGCGTCGAGGGGCCGCTCGGTCTCCGGAACAGCGCCATGGTCGAGCTCGTCTACTCCTGCGGCCTTCGCGCGGCAGAGGCGGTCGGGCTCGACCTCGGCGACGTCGACTTCGAGCAGGAGCGCGTGCATATCCGAGAGGGAAAGGGCGGCAAGGACCGGGTCGTGCCGCTCGGCGAAGAAGCGGCGCTGCACGTCGCGCGCTACCTACGCGACGCACGACCGGAGCTCGCGCGCGGCGCCGAGAACGCCCTGTTCCTCTCCGCGCGGGGCCGGCGTCTCGACACGTCGACCTTGCGGCGCCTGGTCCAGCACCCGCACCGCCTCCGGCACGCGTTCGCAACGCACCTGCTCGAAGGCGGCGCCGACCTCCGCACGATCCAGGAACTGCTCGGTCACAGCTCCCTCTCCACCACGCAGATGTACAGCCACGTCGACGCGAAGCGGCTCCGCCGCATCTACGACCATGCTCATCCACGATCCTGACGTCGAAGGCTTCCTCGCGCTGCTCGGGGCGACCCGCGCTCCGCGCACGGTCGAGGCGTACCGCCGCGACCTCACGGCGCTCTCCGAGTATCTCCGTAAGCCGATCGCCGAGGCGAGCCTCGAGGAGCTCGAGCGCTACACGGCATCGCTGCGCGCGGATGGGCTCGCGGCGACGACGATCGCGCGGCGAACCGCCGCAGCACGCAGCTTCTTCCGCCACCAGCAACTGCTCGGCGCCCGCGACGACAACCCAGCCGCGGCGGTGAAGCTCACGCGCAGGCCGAAGCTGCTCCCGAAGACGCTCTCGCCCGGTGAGGCCGAGCGCCTGATCGAGGCCGCGAAGGGCACGCAGCCGCGCAACCTGCGCGACCAGGCGCTCGTCGAGCTCCTGTACGGCGCGGGGCTGCGTGTGTCGGAGGCGGTCGGGCTGGAGAAGAGCGGCGTCGATCTCGACGACCGGTTCGTGCGGGTCACGGGCAAGGGCGGCAAGGAGCGCGTCGTGCCGATCGGCCGCCACGCCGCCGATGCGGTGCGCCGCTACCTCTCACGCGGCCGCCCGTACCTCGACCGGCGCCACCGGCCGGAGCTATTCCTGAACGCAAAAGGCGGGCCGCTCACCCGTGCCGGCGCGTTCCTGATCCTCCGCCGGCTGGCCGAGGTGGCCGGCCTCGACCCCACTCGTGTCCACCCGCACATCCTCCGGCACTCGTTCGCCACTCACCTGCTCGAGGGAGGCGCCGACCTCAGATCCGTTCAAGAAATGCTCGGCCACGCCGATCTCTCCACGACAGAGCTCTACACGCACGTATCCGATACGAGGCGTAGCGAGTTGTATTTCCGGGCACATCCACATGCCCGCCGAAAGTCGTAGTAAGGAGAGAAGTGATCATTGACCCGCACGTCGAGCTGTTCATCGCCCTCGCTTCGGGTGCGGCGTGGCTGATGACGAAGGCGGGGCTTGGGAAGAACATGCTCGAGCTGAAGCGGCGTCGCGTGACCTGCCCGTCGTGCGGCCGGCAGCAGCCCTGTAGCTGCGCGTAGTCCTACCCCAGGAACCTGCAGATCCGATCGACGAGGTGCTCTGTCTCGCCGAGCGCGGCGACATGCTCCCAGTTGAGTGCCCGCAGCAGGAAGCGCAGCTCATCGACGATCGCCGCCTCCTCGACGAGCTCGTTGCGCGGCGCATAGCCCTCCCATGCCTCGAGCGTCCAGTCGATCTCCACGGGTTCCGCGACGCTCAATGTGAAGAACGGGTGAGCAACCGCCGAGTCACCCCAGTCGATGATCCGCACGCGACCTTCGGACGAGAAGACGTTGCCGTCGTGCAGGTCGCCGTGGTCGATGGTGATCGGCAGCTTGGACGCCGCGAGCCGTTCGATCCGTTCCGCGACGTGCGGCAGCCGTGACTCCAGTTCCACCGCGATCTCGGTCGGGAGATAGCGCAGGAGCGCCCGCACGCGTTCGACGACGGTGGCCGGGCGGTTGTCGTACGCACCGGCCGCGAGCAATGCGTCGACGTGTGCGGCCGAGGCACGCTGCAGCGCGGCGTAGGCATGCAGCATCGCGCGCCAGTCGATCGGATGCTCGCGCGCCCTCTCTCCCGCGTCTGCGAGCAGCAGCCAGCCGTCGTCTGTGGCGGCGATCACGTCGGGCAGCAGGTCCGGGGCGAGCGGTTGAAGTACCGAGAGCACGCGAGCGTCGTGCGCGAACGCGGGCCTCGCCGCCTTGAACCACACGACGCCGTGCGACGTCCGGATGCGGAGCGCCGTCGCCCAAGGGCGAAGGTGTGGCTGCTCGATCTCACCCGTGACCTCGACGTGCGACTCGATCCAGCGCCTCGCGCCGGCGAGCCAGTCGGGGTCGGAGTAGTCGTCTACTTCGTGCCCTTGCGGCGCAGCGCCTGCGCGACCTTCGCAGCCGCGTCTCGAAGCTCGCGGGGCTGCTCGTCGTCCTCGCCGAGCGCGGCGAGGATCTGGATCGTGTCGGGACGCGCCGAGCCGTTGCGGAGCGCCACGACCGCCAGCCGCCGCACCGCTTCGTTGCCGTCGTGCGTGACGAGCTCGTGGAGCAGCGGCCGCAGGTCGTTGACGTCGCCGGGATGGTCGCGCGAGAGCCGCTCGAGCGAGAGGAGCGCCGAGCCGCGCACCGCCGGGCTCTGGTCGTCGAGGCCGCGGCGAATCAGCTCCTTCTTTGTGCGGAACCGGAACTGTCCGATGGCCCGGTACGCAACCGCGCGCTCGCGGAAGTCGGCGGCACGCGCCGCCATCTCCAGCTCCTCGTCCCACTGCGCGCGCAACTGCGACAGCTCGCGTTCCTTGCCGTCCTCCGCGAGGGCGTCGGCCTCGCCGGCGGCGTCTGCCAGGCTCAAAGATCCGCGAGGGTGCGGGGCGGCGGCCCGATGTAGCGCGCCGACGGGCGCACCAGGCGCGCGAGGCGCTTCTGCTCGAGGATGTGGGCCGACCAACCGGCAACGCGCGCGCACCCGAACATCGCAGGCGTCAGGTCGGGCGGGATCTGTGCGTAGTCGAGCACGACCGCGGCCCAGTACTCCACGTTCGTCTCGAGCTGCCGGTCGGGCGAGCGCTCGCGCAGGACCTTCAGCGCAGCCTCCTCGAGCGCTGCCGCCACCTCGACGCGCGGGGAGCCGAGCTCCATCGCGGTGCGCTTGAGCACGGTCGCGCGCGGGTCGTAGGCGCGATACACGCGGTGGCCGAAGCCCATGATCCGCTCGCCGCGAGCGAGCATGTCGTTCAAGTACTTCTCGAGATCGTCTACACCCTCGGCGCCTTCGATCATCGGCAGCACACGCGCGGGAGCGCCGCCGTGCAGCGGCCCGGATAGCGTCCCTACCGCCGACGACATCGCTGCCGCGCAGTCGGCGCCGGTCGAGGCGGCGATCCGAGCGGTGAACGTCGAGGCGTTCAGCCCGTGCTCGGCAGCGGATATCCAATATGTGTCGAGCGCCTTGATCTGCTTCGGGTCGGCCTCGCCGCGCCAGCGGATCAGGAACCGCGCAGCGGCGTTCTCACCCTTCGCCACCTCGGACTCGGGCACCGGTCTCTGCTTGCCCCGCGCCGCCTGCGCGACGATCGTCAGCGTCGCGCCGGAGAGCTGAGCGAGATTGTCGCGCGCCTCCTCGTCGGAGATGTCGATGATCTTCTTCATCCCCCACTTCGGGCCGAGCGT